>NZ_JAKZBW010000040.1:0-27583 GCF_022539275.1 Pseudoxanthomonas sp. LH2527
GCAGAGCCCTGTCCCCACCCCACCCGGCTAAACTGGGCGCACATTCTTACCGGGGCCGCCCGATGACCCTCGATTTTCCCGGCGCCGACAAGCTGGTCGCGTCGCTGGACGCCGCCGTCGCCCTGGGCGACGACCGTGCCGTCACCGATGCGCTGCGCAAGTCGCTGTGCGAACTGATCTGCGACGAGGACGTGCATCTGCCGGCCTGTGTGCTGGAGCCGATCTCCGACCATTACGCGCGCCGCGAGCTGTACACCAGTCCGGAGCATGGCTACAGCGTCATTGCGATGACGTGGGGCCCGGGCCAGGGCACCAAGATCCACGATCATTCGGGGATGTGGTGCGTGGAAGGGGTGTGGCGCGGGCGGTTGGAGATCACGCAGTACGAGCTGGCCGAGCACAATGACGTGCGCTACCGGTTCATCCAGGCGGGCACCATCGAGGCCGGCACGGGCTCGGCGGGCAGCCTGATTCCGCCGCACGAGTACCACACCATCCGCAATCCCAGCGACAAGGCCATCGCGGTCAGTCTGCATGTGTACCAGCGCACGATGGTCCGCTGCGGGATCTTCACGCCGGAGGAAGAAGCCGGTGCGGAGGGCTGGCAGCGCCGCGGTGAGCGGTTGCTGGGGACGGACCAGGTCAACTGAGGCGGTGCGGGGCCGCGCCCCTGTCGGTGGGGGGCCGGGCTCGGCTATACTCCGCGTCCGCGCCGAAGTGGCGGAATGGTAGACGCAGCGGACTCAAAATCCGCCGCCGTTAAAAGCGTGTGGGTTCGAGTCCCACCTTCGGCACCAAGATCAAACCCCGGACCTCCGGGGTTTTTTCGTTTCCGGCGCCCGCGCATTTGTAGGATGGGTTGAGCGAAGCGATACCCATCGCGGGGCGCCCAGACGCAGTGATTGATGGGTATCGCCTTCGGCTCAACCCATCCTACGAGCTGCCTGCAAGACGCGCATGAGCGAGACACGGGATTCCAGCGCAGCGATGGTGTCACCAACGTTGCCCGCGATGACGGTCACGCCAGCGGCGCGGCGCTCGGCATCGTCAAGGAACTGTTGACGCTGTTCGTCCTGTTCCAACGACTCGATGTTGGCACGGATGGTGGCGAAGTTGGCCGATTCCTCGGCGGTGAGTTGACGCTTTTCCGTTTCAGCCTTGGCGACGATGGCGCGGGCTTCAGCGGTGCGGGCAGCTTTGCGCTGCCGGATTTCCTGCAAGTTCATAGCGATCTCCGGGTGATGTTGGGACAGTCCCGGAGGTCTAATTACGCGCACGCGCGCGTATCGCAAAATAGCCCTATGGGCTGATGTCGGCCAGTGTTGATAGCATTGGGGACAAGCCCGCTACTGCGCAGACGCACCCTCAACCCGGACGCGCTATGAAGTACTCAAAGGAACAGATTAGAGAACTGGAAAGCACAGTTGGGGATAGACTTGAAGGTCTGACACGACTTAAACGCAAGTGCATAACGAGCCCTGGTCCCGGCGATCCTCCTGCTGTCGCGGAATACATGCACCACGGCGTAAGTCGAAGACTAGGGATGCTTGTCCATACCATTGCCTCGGTTTTCTCAGAGTTCCCAACTACGACAACAGCCAAGCTAGAGCGCGATGTACTAATGCGTGTTCAAGCCAATCTCCACGCGTTCTATATCAACCTAGTTGGGACGTTCGACAACTTTGCGTGGTGCTACGTTCATCTTCATTCGCTGGATGTTGGCGGCCCGCTGAATGTCGACATGTTCAAGCCGAAGCTGCAACAAAGGCTACCGCCAGACGTTTCGTCCTATCTAGCTTCGGACGAGACGCAAAATTGGCACAAGAATTACTTGAAGAACTATAGGGACGCACTGGCCCACAGAATTCCAATGTATGTTCCGTCCTCTGCCTTTGTGGAGGACGAGGGAAAGCGGTACAAAGAATTGGAGGCCCAGATCAATGAAGCGATCATGTCGCATGAATTCGATCTTGTTGATCGCCTGAGAAATGAGCAGGACGCTCTGGGGTCACCGTCTTTCATGTTTGCGCACTCGTTCTATGAGAAGGGTGCGACTGGTCCGTTGATACTCCACCCTCAGATGCTTGTGGATACTGCGACCGTTATAGAGTTCGGCAACTTGTTTCTTGACCACTGGCGGACACCCCCTGTTCCGTTGTCGCCGCCGTAACCCTTGGGACACTCATGGGACACGGCTGGCAAAAATGGCCCCCTCTACCCCACACCAGCCCGCACCTAAGCCATTGAGGCCATTGGACCCAACAACAGCCAGCAGCCGGCCCATGGGACTCAGAATCCGCTGCCCCTGAGAAGTGCGTTGATTTGAGTCCCACCTCGCACCGCGATCAAATCCCAGACCTCCGGGGTTTCGCCGTTTCCGACCTGCGTAACTCGTTGGATGGGTTGAGCCGCAGGCGATACCCATCAATGATGGTCAGCCGGTGTCACGACAATGGGTATCGCTGCGTTCAGCCCACACTGCGCTATCCCTCGACGCTCTTAGGGAAACCGTTCGCCTCTCGACAGCAGCGCAAACGCGATGGGATCCGCGTTGCAAAGCAGCTCTAGCTCGCTACCCGTCAGAGGCAACCTCACAGCATCTTCCTGATCCCAGTACACAGAGCGGGAAAATTCCGACACCCGCTCAATGCCATCGTCGGCGCTCAGGAAGCGTCCTTTGTACCCCACTGTTACTTGATATCCCAATAGCGCACTGACGGAGGCCAGCACCCTGGCGAAAGCGTGCACATATGCTTCCTCGTGCTGCTTACCCCCAAGATCTGAATCCCTCTCGAAAACATAGCTAGCGCGGAGCCGCAACGTACTCATGTCAATCTCATTGGTGTTGCAAAACAGGGGTCAGAGTGCAATTTCTCTACAAGATCATCCAAGTGCCACCCAGACCGCTGGACCATCGATTGAGCTAACCAAAGTCGCGCATCGACACCCATCAATCCGGTTGGTCAGTCGCCGTCCCGCACGTCATCCGCGATTGCCGCTGCCTCATAAATCACCCGCCCACCGCGCACCGTCATGCGCACATCGGCATACGCCTCCGGCGTGGCCTGGGGATCGGAGCCCAGCAGCACTAGATCACCCGCCAGTCCTTCCGCCACCCGGCCACGTACCGCCGCCTGACCGAAGTGCTGCGCCGGTGCGGTGGTGAGGCTGGCCAGGATCTGCCGCCAGTCCAGACCGGACGCCGCCATCAGCTGGTACTCCAGGCGCGTGTCGTAGATGTCGATATAGCCGGCGTCGGTCCCGAACAGCACCGGGCCGCCGCCCTGCGCCATCGCGCCGAGCTGCTGCTGGGCCGCACCGACGAACTTCGCCAGCACCGGCTCGGGCACGGCTTCGCGGCGCAGTTCCGAATCGAACAGGGTCAGCGTGGGCACGAAGGCCACGTTGCCGGCCTTCAGCCGCGCCACGAAGTCCGGCGACCATTCGCCCGCATCCGGGGCCGCATGAGCCAAGACATCCACGCCGCTGTCCACCGCCACGTCCAGCCCGGCGCGGTCGGTGGGATGGGCGAACACCGGCTTGCGGTGGGCGTGTGCCTCGTCCACGGCCGCCTTGGCGATGTCCTGCGGCATGGGCAACACCTTGCCGGGTCCGCCAAGGATGGCGCCGGTGAACAGCTTCACGCCATCCGCCCCCGCCTGGATCTGCGCACGCACGCGCGAGCGTGCCTGTTCGGCGGTGGCCACTTCCGCACTCGGCGCCTTGGTCTGCTCCCACAGCTCGCGCACGTAGATGGGCGTGCCGTGCTCGGGGAAGAACGGCATGTCCACCGTCAGCAGCTGCGGACCGACCACCTCGCCGCCCTCGATGCGCGCGCGCAAGCCGCGCGCATCGCCCGGCAACGAGGCGATGTCGAACAGCGTGGTGAAGCCCCAGCGGGTGAAGCGCTCGCGCAGCGCCTCGTCCAATGCCGCCGCCGGCTGCACGCCGGGCGACAGGAAGGGCGGCTTGATCAGGTGGATGTGGCTGTTCCAGAAGCCCGCCGTCACGCTCGTGCCCCGCCCGTCCACCACGCGTATCCCCGATGGCACGACCACGCTGGCGCGCGCGCCCACGGCGGTGATCCGGCCATCGCGGATCACCACGGTGGCGTCGTCGATGGGCGCCGCGTCGGGCGCGGGATACACGCGGGCGCCGACCACGGCCAGGTCCTGGGCGGCGACGGCGGTCGAGAAGAGGAGCGCGATGAGTGCACCCATCGTCGCGCGCGCATGGAGCGGTCTGTTCGGCATGGCATTCGTTTCCGGTTGGCGTCGTGGCATGGGGTAGTGTTCCTGCAGTGGGACAGGATGGAAAGCGCCATCAGTTGGGCCGCACGCTGTGATGCGCGACATCGCGCACCTTCCGACATTGCGAGGGTGGGCTTCGGAGGCTCAGCCCACCTTGGGCCGCGGCGGCATCCTCTGCCTCACGACGCCGGATCGAACATGAACACCCGCAGCTCCTGATTGCAGCGGCATGCCTTGGCGATGCGTGCCGCCCAGGCGATGGCGTCGTCGCGCGTCGGCAGCTCGAGCACGCAGAAGCCGCCGTTGAGCGGCGGTGCCCACGGGTAGCCGCCTTCGGTGACCGTAGCGTCACCGGAGATCAACACCGGCGGCACGCGCTCGTCGATGCCGCCACCGAAGACATACACCCCTGCCGCTTTCGCCGCTGCGATCACCGCGCGCGAATCGCGACCGGCGGCGTCAAGCTCACTCCCCGACACCTCCATGGCGGCGCTGGGAAAGGAGATCAGGTATTTCATCGGGCGTCCTCTGGGGTGGCGGCGGTGGGAGGGTGCGACAGGCCACCGCGTGTGCAACGCAACCTACCCTCACCCACCGGAACGCTCAACCCTGCCCGGCGCACAGCCCCGCATAATCGGCACGCAACCCCACAGGCAGGCAGGACACGCATGAAGACGATCGGGCTGATCGGCGGGATGAGTTGGGAATCCACGGTGCCCTACTACCGCCAGGTCAACGAAGGCATCAAGGCGCGTCTCGGTGGCCTGCATTCGGCGCGCGTGGTGCTGTACAGCGTGGACTTCCACGAGGTCGAACAGCTGCAGCACGCGGGCGACTGGGACGCGGCCGGCGACATGATGGCCGACGCGGCGCGCCGCGTAGAGGCGGCCGGTGCCGACCTGCTGGTGCTGTGCACCAACACCATGCACAAGGTGGCGCCGCAGATCGAGGCGGCGGTGTCCATTCCGCTGCTGCACATCGCCGATGCCACCGGCGCGGCGATCACCGCCGCCGGGCACCGCACCGTGGGCCTGCTGGGCACGCGCTTCACCATGGAACAGGACTTCTACCGCCAGCGCCTGCAGCAGGCGCATGGCCTGCAGGTGATCGTGCCGGAGGCGGACGACCGCACGGTGGTGCACGACGTGATCTATGACGAACTGTGCCGCGGCGTGGTCCGCGACAGCGCGCGCGTGGCCTACCGCCGCATCATGGACGACCTGGTGGCGCGAGGCGCGGACGCCATCATCCTGGGCTGCACCGAGATCGGCCTGCTGGTAGGCGCGCACGACGCGCGCGTGCCGCTGTTCGACACCACCGCCCTGCACGCCAGCGCCGCGGTGGAGGCGGCACTGGCGGCGTGACGCAGCGGGCTCAGCGTGGCAGGCGGGCGACGACCTTGATCTCGAAATCGAAGCCGGCCAGCCAGGTCACGCCGAGTGCGGTCCAGGTGGGATACGGCGCCTGCGGGAAGATCTCGTCCTTGACCGCCAGCACGGTGTCGAACTGGCGCGCCGGATCGGTGTGGAAGGTGGTCACGTCGACGATATCGTCCAGCCCGCATCCGGCGGCCTGCAGGATCGCCTGCAGGTTGGCGAAGGCCAGACGCACCTGCGCCTCGAAATCCGGTTCGGGCGAGCCGTCCTCGCGGCTGCCCACCTGTCCGGACACGAACAGGAAGCCATCGGCGCGCACGGCCGGCGAATAGCGGTGCTGCTCGTACAGGGCCTGGCGGCCCGCGGGAAACACGACATCACGGGTGTTCATGGGGGAATCTCCTTGAGGGGCCGGCGGCCCCGCTACGTGGCGGCCACTGTAGGCAGCGCCACGGCCGCGATATAGACGCCGATCCGGGGATCACTGTTTGTAGAATCAGGACAATCCCCTTCCCCCAGGAGCCCGCATGGACCGCATCGACGCGATGCAGGCCTTCGTCCGCGTGGTCGAGACCGGCAGCTTCACCAAGGCGGCCGACACGCTGCAGGCCAGCCGCACGCGGGTGACGCAACTGGTGCAGCAACTGGAAACGCACCTGCGGGTGAAGCTGCTCCACCGCACCACGCGCAAGGTCAACGTCACCGCCGACGGCGCCGCGTACTACGAGCGCGTGGTGCGCCTGCTGGCCGACCTGGACGATGCCGAAACCAGCCTGTCGGCCGCCTCTGACGCCCCGCGCGGGCGCCTGCGTGTGGACGTGCCCGCGCCGCTGGCCAGCCTGATCCTGGTGCCGGCACTGCCCGCCTTCCACGCGCGCTATCCGGACATCCAGCTGGACCTGGGCGCCAGCGACCGCAAGGTCGACCTGATCGACGAGAACGTGGACTGCGTGGTGCGCGGTGGCGAACTCAGCGAGCCCTCGCTGCGTGCGCGACATGTGGCGGATCTGGCCTTGGGGATCTATGCCGCGCCCGCCTACCTGGCGCGGGTGGGCACGCCCGCGCATCCGCAGGCGCTGGAAGACGATCCGCACCGCATCGTCGGCTACCGCGGCGCGCGCAGCGGTGCGCTGCCGGCGTACGCGATGCAGCGCGGCGACGAGCAGGTGCGTGTGCAGGGCCGGCATGTGCTGTCCGTGGACGACGGCAACGCCTATCTGGCTGCCGGCCTCGCGGGCCTGGGCGTGCTGTGGCTGCCGCAGTACATGGCGCGCGCGCCGGTCGCGCGCGGCGAACTGGTGCCGCTGTTCGAGGACTGGCAGCTGGCCCCGATGCCGATGTACCTGGCCTTCCCGCCTAGCCGCCATGTCAGCCGCAAGCTGCGCGTGTTCATCGACTGGATCGTGGAACTGATGGCGCAGCACGCACCGGCGATACTGCCGCCGCGACCGCGCGATGAACCCTCCGCGTGAGGGACGCGTCCGTTCGCGAGCCTTGCGACGGCGACCGGTTCAGCGCGGCGAGAGCACGTCCAGCAACAGCGGCAGGCTGAAAGGCTTGCGCATCAGCAGGGTGCCCGGCGGCAGGCCCACCATGTCGTTCTTGTCGTGCCCCGACACCACGCAGACCGTGGCCCACGGGTGCAGCGCGCGTGCCTCCTGCGCCACCGCAGCGCCGGTGATATCGGGCATGCCGTAGTCGGTCACGATGCAGTCGTAGCGTCCCTGCCGCAGCAGATCGAGCGCCGTCGTGGCGGTGGCGGCCTGGGTCACCGTGTGCCCGGCCGCTTCGATGGCCTCGGCCACCATGGCGCGATGCGTGTCGTCGTCATCGACGTACAGGATGTTCAAATGGGTCATGGCCAAACTGTGCCGCAGCGGCGTGCGAAGCCGGCGTGAACCCGACGGCGCGCGTGTTGCGCAGCGCACCGTAGCCCGGTCAGCACCGTAGCCCGGTTAGAGCGCAGCGAAAACCGGGATCGCGGCCGCTGACATGGCGCGATGATGCCTTCGTAGCCCGGGTACGCGAAGCGCACACGGGAACACGCATCACCTGACGTCATCCCCGGGTTTCGCCTGCGGCTCTACCCGGGCTACGTGGGACGGATCCTGTTCGTGGTGAGACCCGTAGCCCGGTTAGAGCGCAGCGAAAACCGGGGCCCTGCCCGTTGACGCATCGCCATGACCGGGCAATCGCGCATCCCCGGGTTTCGCCTGCGGCTCTACCCGGGCTACGTGGATGATCCTGCATGGCTCGTCGCGCGCGGCGAGGCCCAGCCGGAGGCGGGATCACGTGTCGTCTCTCCCGCTCATCCCTCGAATTGGAATTCCATCGGAATCAGTTCGACGGCCCAGCCGCCTTCCTCGCCCAGCGTGGCCGCCGGATGCAGCGATGCGATGCGCACCGCCTCTTCGGGGGTGTCCGCGTCGATGATGAACAAGCCGCCCACCACTTCCTTCGCCTCGGTGTAGGGGCCGTCGCTGACCTGGGTGCGGCCATTGCGCGGGCGCAGCGTCTTCCAGCCGTCGTGGTCGCCCAGGGACGCGGCCATCCGCACCTTGCCGGTGGCGCGCATCTGTTCGTCACGTGCCGGACACTGGCTGACCAGCGCCTCGATCTCCTCCGGCCGCATGGCGGCGAATTTTTCGGGGGTGAAATAGGCCAGGCCGAGGTATTTCATCAGGATGTCCTTGAGGGTGATGTACGGGCGACGAAGCGGTCCATCGGGAATCGACAGGCATCGGCCGGCAGCTTGCTGCGGCGATGGTGCCACCGCGCCTGCCGCGGTCGCCCCGCGCCGGACCGCACGATGCTGCACGACACCCACGGCCCCACGCGCCATGCTGCCGGTGCGCCCCCTGCACGGAATGCCTGCCATGCCCGACACGCCTGCGCCCTATGTGCCCATCAACTGCGAATTCCACGACGTGCTGGAGGCCACCGCCACGCGGCGTGCCACGGTCGTGATCCGGTTCCTGGACGACGCCGGCCTGCCGCAACAGCGCGACACCCGCATCGTCACCCTGTCGGCCCGCGACGGCATTGAATACGCCGAGCTGGCCAGCGGTGAGCGGGTGCGGCTGGACCGCCTGCTCACGGTGGATGGCATCGCGCTGGCCGACTTCCACACGCAGGACTGATGCCGCCCCGTCGACGGATGCGCGGCATGCGCAACCGGCGCTGACGTCGTCGCGCGCAGAGATGCGCCGTGTCGGGCGGGACACGGCGACCTGCACCATCCAGAACAAAGGGAGCCTCGCGGCTCCCTCTGTTCACCACCGACCGACATTGCGTGCCGGCGCGGTCAATGGCCGGCGTCGAAGCCGGCAGCGGGGTCGCGGTGGGTGCCCAGGCGGTCCACCAGCGATTCGCTGGCGTGGTTCAGGCCGATCACGTCCACCTCGGCGCCATGGCGACGCAGCTTCAGCACCACGCGGTCCAGCGCGGCCACGGCACTGGTATCCCAGAAGTGCGCCCGTTCCAGATCGATCACGACCCGCTTGGCGGCGTGCAGGTAGTCGAAGCTGTTGGTGAACTGCACGGCCGAGGCGAAGAACACCTGGCCGCGCACCGTGTACACGCGCGTGCCGTCGGGGCGGTCTTCATCGTCCACCTGCAGCATGGCGCTGACGCGTCGCGTGAACGACAGCGCCGTCAGCAGCACGCCAGTCAGCACGCCCTTGGCGAGGTCGTGCGTGGCCACGGTCACGATGACCGTACCGATCATGATCAGGTTGGCCGTGCGCGGATGCGTCTTCAGCTCGGCGAAGCTCTTCCAGTGGAAGGTGCCGATGCTGACCATGATCATCACCGCGACCAGCGCGGCCATCGGGATCTGCGAGACCCAGCCCGAGGCGTAGACCACCAGCAACAGCAGCACCACGCCGGCCACCAGGCAGGACAGGCGGCCGCGGCCACCAGAGGACACGTTGATGACCGACTGCCCGATCATGGCGCAGCCGGCCATGCCACCGAAGAACCCGGTGACGATGTTGGCCGTGCCCTGGCCGGCGCATTCCCGGCGGCGGTTCGTCGGCGTGTCGGTCATGTCCTCGACGATCTGCGCGGTCATCAGCGACTCCAGCAGGCCCACCACGGCCAGCGTGGCCGAGACCGGCAGCAGGATCTTCAGCGTGTCCAGCGTCCACGGGATATCCGGGAACAGGAACACCGGCAGGCTGTCCGGCAGCGCGCCCATGTCGCCGACGGTGCGGATGTCCAAGCCCAGCCAGAGGCTGGCGATGGTCAGCACCACGATGGCTACCAGCGGCGATGGCACCACCTTGGTCACCCGCGGCAGCAGGTAGATGATCGCCAGGCCCGCGGCGCAGACGGCGTACACCGTCCATGGCATGCCGATCAGTTCCGGCAGCTGCGCGAGGAAGATCAGGATGGCCAGGGCGTTGACGAAGCCGATCACCACCGAGCGCGACACGAAGCGCATCAGCGTGTTTAGGCGCAGCGCGGCGGCCAGTAATTGCAGCACGCCGGCCAGGATGGTGGCGGCGAACAGGTACTGCAGGCCGTGGTCCTTCACCAGGTCCACCATTACCAGCGCCATGGCGCCGGTGGCGGCGGAGATCATGCCGGGACGGCCACCGGCGATGGCGGTGATCACGGCGATGCAGAACGAGGCGTACAGGCCGACCTTGGGATCGACGCCGGCGATCAGGGAAAACGCGATGGCCTCGGGGATGAGGGCCAGCGCAACGAGGATGCCGGACAGGATGTCGGCACGGACATTGCCGAACCACTGCTCGCGCAGGGGGTAATTGACGGACATGGAATGACTCCGGCGCCGGGACGGCGCGCACAACCGGATGGAAGGACAGACCCTTGGGCCGCGGGAAGCGCGGCGGCGTGACGTTGGCGTCGAAGGGTCAGGGCGGCGTCATCGGACCGGCACGGCGGAAACGGGCGGGCCGGCAGTGTATTGCAGCGCAACAGCCGCCTCAAGGCGCGGACCGCGCGGGTAAGCTGTCGCCATGACCACCCTCGCCTCGCTGTTCGGGACCGACCTGCCGCTGATCCAGGCGCCGATGGCCGGCGTGCAGGACGAAGCGCTGGCCTTCGCGGTGACGGCCGCGGGCGGGCTCGGCTCGCTGCCCTGCGCGATGCTGGCGCCGGCGCAACTGGAAGCCGCGCTGCGGACCTTCGCCACGCTGCCACAGCCGGTCAACCTCAACTTCTTCTGCCATGCGATGGCCGAACCCGATGCCGACGAAGCACGGCGCTGGCGCGATGCGCTGGCGCCGTACTACGCCGAGTACGGCATCGCGCCGCCCGCGCCTTCCACGGCCGGCGCGCGGCGTCCGCTCGATGCGGCCACCGTCGATCTGCTGGAGGCGTTCCGGCCGCGGATCGTCAGCTTCCACTTCGGCCTGCCCGACGCCGCGCTGCTGGCGCGCATCAAGGGCTGGGGCGCCGCGGTCCTGTCGTCGGCGACGACGCGGGACGAAGCGCTGTGGCTGCAACGCCACGGCGTGGATGCGGTGATCGCGCAGGGCATTGAGGCCGGTGGCCACCGCGGGCATTTCCTGTCCGACGACCTGGCGATCCAGCCCGGCACGCACGCGCTGGTGGCCTCGCTGTCGAAGGCGCTGGCCGTGCCGGTGATCGCCGCCGGCGGTGTCGGCGATCGCGCCGATGTGCAGGCCTTGCTGGCGGCCGGTGCCAGCGCGGTGCAGGCCGGCACCGCCTACCTGCTGTGCCCGGAGGCCACCACCTCGGCCGTACATCGCGCGGCCCTGCAGCAGCCGGGGCGCGAGGGCGCGCTGACCACGCTGTTCAGCGGGCGCCCCGCACGCGGGCTGGTCAACCGTATGATGCGCGAGCTGGGGCCGCTGTCGGCGCTACCGCCGGCATTCCCGTGGGCCTCGCAGGCGCTGGCCCCGTTGCGGGCCGCGGCCGAAGCGCTGGGCCGCGACGAGTTCTCGCCGCTGTGGTCGGGCACGCGCCCGGGCACCCTGGCCGGACGCGACGCCGCCCAGGTCACGCGTCGGTTGATGGGCGTGGACTGAGCGGGAGACGCCGGCCGGGAGACGCCAGCTGCATCCAGGCGAGCGACGGGGCCGGGTCTGCATCCGGGCACCATCCTGTCGCGTAACGTCAGTTTCAGTCGTACCCGGCGCACGAACGGCAGCGCCGGAAACGGCTCGATGCGCGCAGCCCGCGTCACCACGGGGATGTGACGCATGGCACGGGATTTGCTTCAACTGTGTGGATCAGACAGGGGACGGGGATGAAAGCGCAGTGGCGCGTGGGACGGGCGTGGTCGGGCGTGCTGCTGACCATGATCCTGGCGTCGGGCGCGCACGCGGCCGAGGTACGACTGGCGGTGGGCAGCCTCGACGGCCCGGTCGCCGACGCCGTGGTCAGCCTGCATGGCGCGACGCCGGCGGTGACCCGCACGGCCACCGCACGCATGGACCAGCAGCATTCGGCCTTCGTGCCCGGCGTGCTGCCGGTGCAGGCCGGCACGGTGGTGGCGTTTCCCAACCGCGACAACATCCAGCACCACGTGTATTCGTTCTCGCAGCCGCGGCAGTTCGAGATTCCGCTGTACTCGGGCAACAAGGCCGCGCCGATCCGCTTCGACCGGCCCGGCGTGGTGGTGGTGGGCTGCAACATCCACGACTGGATGATCGGCCACATCGTGGTGCTCGACACGCCCTACTTCGGCAAGACGCTGGCGGATGGCCACCTGACCCTGGACGTGCCGCCCGGCCGCTACACGCTGCGCGTGTGGCATGTGCGCGGCAGCGGTGCGCCGCTGGAGCGCACGCTGGTGGTGCCGGCGGCGGGCACGTCCGCGACGCTGCAGGTGGCGCTGGCGCCCGCGAAGCAGGAGGTGCGCGGCAACGACCGGCTGCGCGCGCTGCAGCAGAAGTTCCGCCAGCTGAAGGGCAGCACGCCTTGAAGCCACGCCGTTTCCAGACCCGCGTTATCGCGGTGATGATCGCGGTGGTGGCGGCCGCGCAGCTTGCGACGTTCGCGGTGGTGACGGTGGCCACCCAGCGCGCGGTGTCGTCGCGGCTGGAGCAGGAGCTGAGCGTGGGCCACCGCGTGTGGGAACAGTTCCAGCAGACCCGTTCCGAGCAACTGCTCGCCTCGGCCTCGGTGCTGGCGGACGACTTCGGCTTCCGCGCGGCGGTGGCCAGTGGCGACGTGCCGACGCTGCGCTCGGCGCTGGACAACCACGGCACGCGGGTCGGCGCCGACTTGGCCTGGCTGCTCGACCGCGACGGCCGCTGGCAGGCCAGCGCCCATGGCATGGCCGCACCCGCGCCGGCGGTGCTGGCGGGGATCATGCAGCAGGCCGGTCGCGATGGGCTGGCGCTGCAGACCGTGGTGGTGAAGGACGCGCTGTACCTGGTGGTGGTGCTGCCGGTGATGGCGCCGGAACAGGTGGGCTGGCTGGCGATAGGACGACGCTACGACGACACCGTCGCGCAGCAGTACCGCAGCCTCACCGGCCTGGAAGCCGCCTTCGTCACCACCGACGGCGCCGGCACGCGCGTGCACGCCTCCACCCTGCCCGCCGAGCAGCGTGCGATGTTCGCCAACGCCTGGACACCGGGCGGCGACCAGGTGCACGAGCTCGCCGTGGGCCCCGATCACTATCTCTCCGATTCGCATCCGCTGACCCGCGGCGACGATGCGCGGCTGGTGCTGTTGGATTCGTACGACCGCGCACTGGCGCCATACCGCACGCTGCGTTCGCGCATCCTGCTGCTGTCCGGGCTGGCCACGTTGCTGGCTGTCGGCGTGGCGGTGGCGCTCGGCCGCGGCATCAGCCTGCCGGTGTCGCGGCTGGCGCAGGCCGCGCAGCGCATCCAGGCCGGCGACTATTCGCAGGCGCCGGTCAGCGGTGGCAGCCGCGAGATCGTGGAGCTGGCCGGTGCGTTCGGGCGCATGCAGGCCGACATCGCCGCGCGCGAGGAACGCATCCTGCACCAGGCCCACCACGACGGCCTGACCGGCCTGCCCAACCGCCGCCATGCCTACGACCGCCTGCGGGCGGCGATCGATGCCGGCGGCGAGGTGGCGGTGCTGGTGATGGATGTGAACCGCTTCAAGGAGATCAACGACACCCTGGGCCATGCGTTCGGCGACCAGGTGCTGCGCGAAGTCGCGCAGCGCCTGCGCGGTGCGCTGGATGACACGCAACTGGTGGCGCGTCTGGGCGGCGATGAATTCATGGTGATGCTGCCCGGCCTGTCGTGCGAGGCGGCCCACGCGCAGGCACAGGCGCTGTGGCATGCGCTGAAGCAGCCGCTGGACCTGTCCACTACCCGGGTGGGTGTCGAAGGCAGCTTCGGCCTGGCCTGCCATCCGCAGCACGGCGACGATCCGGACACGCTGCTGCGGCGCGCCGACATTGCGCTGTACGACGCCAAGGCCGCGCATGGCGGCGTGGCGGTGTACCAGCCGGGGCGCGACGAATCGCACCTGCGGCAACTGCAGTTGATGACCGACCTGCGCCAGGCGATCGCCGGCGGGCAGCTGGAGCTGAAGTTCCAGCCCAAGCTGGATGCGGCCAGCGCGCACGTGCAGCACGTGGAAGCGCTGGTGCGCTGGCGTCATCCGGTGCTGGGACCGGTGGCGCCGGACGAGTTCATTCCGCTGGCCGAGCGCTCGGGCTTCATCCACGAACTGACGCGCTTCGTGCTGGACCAGGCCATGGCCAGCAATGCCGGCTGGCGTGCCGGCGGCCTGGACCTGGGACTGGCGGTCAACCTGTCGGCGATGGACCTGCTGGATGCGGACCTGCCGGACTACATCGAACAGAAGCTGGCGGCGCATGGCGTGCCGGCGGCGCGGATGATCCTGGAGGTCACCGAAAGCGCGCTGATGCAGGACATCGAATACGCGCTGCGCATGCTGCACCGGCTGAAGGCCTGCGGCGTGCGGCTGGCGATCGACGATTTCGGCACCGGCTATTCCTCGCTGGCGCAGCTCAAGCGCATGCCGGTGGACGAACTGAAAATCGACAAGAGTTTCGTGATGCAGCTGGAGGAAGGCAGCGACGATGCGGTGATCGTGCGTTCCACCATCGAGCTGGGCCACAACATGGGTCTGTCGGTGATCGCCGAAGGCGTGGAGAACGACCGCGCGCTGGCCCTGCTGCGCCATTACCGCTGCGACATGGTGCAGGGCTATCTGTTCAGTGCCCCGCTCGGCAGCGCCGACCTGCTGGACTGGTGCCGCCGCCGCGAAGCCGCAACGCCCGCCGACGACCTGACGCTGGAAACCGACGCATGACCCCTGCCCTCCGCGCCCTGTCGCTGGCCTGCGCGCTGGCCGCATTGCTCCCGGCGCTGCCCACCCTCGCCGGCCAGGGACGCCTGCTGGCCACCGGCGGCGCGACCCAGATCGAAGGCGCGGCCGGCGGCGGCATCGTGCCGTGGGCGGTGCTGTCCGGCTACGGCACCGACACGCAGCACGGCGGCACCGCCTTCTACACGCACGTGGACACCGGCGACTACGCGCTGGATGCATACGGCGCCTCGTACACCTTCGCCAACCGGGTGGAACTGTCGTTCGCGCGGCAGTCGTTCGACCTGGGCGAACTGCAGCGCCGGCTCGCGCTGCCGTGGGATGCGCTGGAACAGGACATCTACGGCATGAAGGTGCGCCTGGCCGGCGACCTGGTCTACAACTCCCTGCCGCAGGTCAGCGTGGGCGTGCAGCACAAGCGCCTGCGCGACGGCGCACTGCCGCTGGCGGTGGGTGCGCGCGAGGACCACGGCACCGACGCCTACGTCAGCGCCAGCAAGCTGTTCCTCGATGCCGCCGGCGGCTACCAGTTGCTGCTCAACGCCACCCTGCGCTCGACCAGCGCCAACCAGACCGGGCTGCTCGGCTTCGGCGGCGACCCCCGCGCGGACCGCCAATGGGTGTGGGAAGGATCGGCGGCGGTACTGCTGGATCCGCGTCTGGCGATCGGCGTCGAATACCGGCAGAAGCCCGACAACCTGGGCTTCGCCCGTGAGGACGACTGGCGCGACGTATTCATCGCCTGGTTCCCGAACAAGCATGTCGCCGTGGTCGGCGCCTGGGCGGACCTGGGCAGCATCGCCACGCTGGACGACCAGCGCGGTGCCTACGTCTCCGTGCAGTGGAGCTTCTGAGATGACGATCCTGCGCATCGCCACCGCATTGCTGCTGGCCGGCCTGCTGGCGGTGGCCGGCTGTGCTTCCACGCCGCCGCGCGACGACACGCTGTACCGCGAACTGGGACAGCGCAGCGGCATCGAGGCGCTGGTGGAGACCTTGCTGTTCCGCGTATCCGACGATCCGCGCATCGCCCACCACTTCGCCGACGTGGACATCATCCATCTCAACGACCGGCTGGTGGAATTCCTGTGCGTGCAGTCCGGCGGTCCCTGCACCTACGCCGGCAAGCCGATGGCCGAAGCGCACAAGCACATGACCGTGGGCGAAGCCGACTTCAACGCGCTGGTCGAGGACCTGATGTGGGCGATGGACGAGCGCAAGCTGCCGCGTACCACCCAGAACCGCCTGCTGCGCGTGCTGGCGACGATGCAGCGCGACGTGGTGCGGCGCGGGCCGCCCCCGGTCGAGGCCCCGCTGCTGCCGCCGCAGCCCTGAGCGCCGCGCGCGGAGATTCGCGCAGGTAGCTGGCCCCTTCGTCGGCCTCCGTGGCGATTCGTCGCAGGGCGGTGGCGAGCGCGGGCGTGGCCCTCCACGATGGCCGCCTCGTGATCCGCTGGCCGCTGAAGGAGCCGTTCCATGAAGACCCTCGTCGCCCTGCTCGCCTGGTGCCTGCTGTTCGTCGTGTGCTGGCCGCTCGCCGTGCTGGCGCTGGTGGCGTGGCCGTTCGTCTGGCTGCTGTCGCTGCCGTTCCGGCTGGTCGGCATCACCTTCTCGGCGCTGTTCGCGTTCCTGCATGCGCTGCTGATGCTGCCGGCGCGCCTGCTGGGCGGGCGTCCGCGCGCACCGCTGGTGTCGGCGTGAGCGTTGCGCGCTCGCGCATGGCGAGGGCTGCGCTGTCGGGCCTGATGGGCAGCCTGCTGCTGTTCGGCGCGGTGGATACCGCCGCAGCGACCGGGCGCACGCCGGAGCAGCTCACGCAGGTGATCGATGCGCTGGACACGGCGCTGTTCGAGACCTTCAACACCTGCGCCGATCCCGCGCAGCTGGCGAAGCACGCCGCCTACTTCGACCCGGCGGTGGAGTTCTACCACGACACAGGCGGCGTCACCTGGACCCGCGACGAGATGATCGAACGCACGCGTGCCAACGCCTGCGGCAACTACCGGCGCGAGCGCGTACCGGGCACGCTGGCGGTGTTCCCGATCCAGGGCTTCGGCGCCATCGCGCAGGGCACCCACCGCTTCTGCGCGATGACGGAAACGACCTGCGCGGGCGAAGCGGACTTCGTGATGATCTGGCGCGAGCGCGACGGCCAGTGGCAGGTCACGCGCGTGCTGAGCTATGCGCACCGCGCGACGCCCTGACCACCGGACTTCGCCTCCACTTCACACAGGCCCCGTCGCCGCCCCATCCGCACGGCCGATCCTGCAGCCCGGCACTCCTGCCGGCCTTGGGACCCGACCATGAACACCCCTGTCCTTTCGCCCGTGGCGCCATGGGCACGCGTACTGCGTCCGCTGTCGTGGGGCGGCGCGCTGGCCCTGCTGGCGCTGCCGTGGGTGGCGATGCGTTTCACCGACGAGGTGGTGTGGACCGGCGGCGATTTCGCGCTGTTCGGCGCGATGCTGCTGGTCGCCTGCCTCGCCTTCGAGGCGGCCGTGCGCGTGGCGCGCGCGCCGGCCTATCTGCTGGCGAGCCTGCTGGCTATCGGCACCGCCTTCCTGCTGGTGTGGGCGAACCTGGCGGTCGGCATCGTCGACGAACCGGAGCATCCGGTGAACCTGATGTTCGCGGCGGTGCTGCTGGTAGGCGTCATCGGCGCCGCGATCTCGCGCCTGCAGGCGCGCGGGATGGCGCTCACGCTGTCTGCCATGGCGGCGCTGCAGGTCGTGAGTGGCGCGATTGCCGTGTGGATCGCATCGCAGACGCCGGCGCTGTTCGTCCTGGCCTTCACCGGCATCTGCACGGCGGCGTGGCTGTCGGCGGCCGTGCTGTATCGCAAGGCTGCCTTGGCCCAGTGACGACGATCAACGCGGCTTCATGTGCCACAGCGCGTTGACGATGATCCAGCGGTCGCCGTAGCGACCCATGTGGAAGTGATCGACGAACCACGGCGTCTCCAGCCTCACGGCGGCGGTTTCGGCGGTGACGTCGAGGATGCGGCAGCTGCGGTTCCACTGGTCCTTCGGCGTCTTCAGCACGCCCTGGCGCGTGAGCGAGACCAGTTCCTCCTTCGACATGCGGCGCAGGCCGAGGCGTTCGTCGGGCGTGTCGCCGATGACCGCGCGCTTGGCCAGGTCAGGATGCAGCGCGCGCGCCACGCGTGCGGGATCGCCTTCCAGCTGGCCGTCGACGTAATCCAGGCAGGTGGCTTCGATGGCGGCCAGGGTGGCGGCATCCGCCATGGGCGCGGGTGAGGTGGCGGCGGTGGCGGCCATGAGCAGGGACAGCAGGGACATGCGGCGTCCTTCGTGTGGGGGAGTTGGGCGTTATCGCCCGTCTCCTGGCACGGGAACGGGCGTCCTGGCGGGCCATCCTCGCCGGCCCGTTCCTCACCCGCACGTGCCGGAAGTCCACCGGCCTACAGGTAGCCGGCATGCGCCGGCGGATGATCCCAGTCGTCGTGGCGGCCGTCCTCGCACTGCACGGGAATGGCGGCGAACTGCGCGTCGTCCAGGCCATCCAGCGTGGCGACGTTGACCGCGTGGAACCAGCCGTTGAATGGCGCCATCTCCAGATAGCCCTTGCTGAAACCCCGCACGCCGCAGTGGCGGCAGAAGTAGTGGTGGACATGGCCTTCGGGCCATCCGGAGGCACGCGCGCGGTAGTCGGACAGGGCGTCGGCGCCCTGCAGCAGGCGGAAGCGGCCTTCGCCCAGCACGAACACCTTCCACATGCGGGTCTTCAGGCAGAAGCTGCAGTTGCAGCGCCGCGTGCCGGCGGACAGGTCCAGGTCGCACGCGTAGCGCACGGCGCCGCAATGGCAGCTGCCGGAATAGGTCTGCATGTCGGTTTCCTCCCGTTCTGTCATCGGTGTCCAGACGACGAGCGGGCAGCAGCGGAATCGACAGCGGCCACGCTCAGGGCAGCCAGAGCTTCTCCAGTTCGCGGAAGCCCCACTTCTCCGGCGACTCGATGCCGACGATGCGCTCGCGGCCGTCGGTGGTGGCCAGGTCGATGTCGGCCAGCAGCAGGTGCGTGCGCGACTTGGCCGAGTAGAACACGCGCACGCGCGGCGCCAGCAGCGTGGCGGGGTTCTGTTCCACCACCACCGCCAGCCGCTCGCTGGACAACCGTACCAGCGTGCCCACCGGGTAGATGCCGAGGCTGCGCACGAAGGCTTTCAACAGCGCGGGGTCGAAGTGGCCCTGCCAACTGGCCATCCGGCGCAGCGATTCGCCCGGGTCCCAGCCGTTCTTGTAGGGGCGGTTGGAGGTGACGGCGTCGTAGACATCGCAGATGGCGCCCATGCGGGTGAGCACGGGCAGCGCGTCGCCCGGCAGCCGGTTGGGGTAGCCGGTGCCGTCCATGCGCTCGTGATGATGGCGGGTGATGTGCAGCACGCCTGCCTGGGTGACGCCGCCTTCGCGCAGCAGGCGCTCGCCGTGCACGGGATGCTGGCGGATGACGTCGAATTCGTCGTCGGTCAGCTTGCCGGGCTTGTTGAGCACGTGCAGCGGCATGGCCGCCTTGCCCATGTCATGCAACAGGCCGCCGAGCGCGGCCTCGTGCAGGTCGGGCCCGGACAGGCCGATCTCGCGCCCCAGCATCACCATCAGGGCGCTGACCGCGACCGAGTGCAGGTAGGTGTAGCTGTCGGCATCCTTCAGCCGCGCCACGCTGACCAGCGCGGTGGGATGGCGGTCGACCGAGCCGGTGATGTCCTCGATCAGCGGCAGCACATGGCCGGGGTCGACGCCACGGCCCATGCGCACTTCGCGGAACATCGCCTCCACCGCATCGCGCGCCTCGCCGCAGATGCGCCTGGCGCGGGCCAGTTCGGAGGTGAAATCGGCGGGGGCGTCGGGCAGCAGGACCCGGCGCCGCTCCGCGGGCGCGGCGGCATCGGCCTCGCTGGAGATGGCGGCAGCGTCAGCGGCCGCCTCGGCGGCGGCCACGGGCGCCTGCAGGTCCGCGTCCCAGCCGCCCCGCGACAGGTCCACGACCACCTGTTCCACGCCGCTGTCCTGCAGCTGTGCCAGCCGCTCCTCGTCCACCACGAACGAGGTCCGCCAGAAGGGATGCTGCATCCACGGGCCGAGCAGTTTCTGCACGTGCATGCCCGGCCGGAGCTCTGCAACATCGAGTGTCTTCAGCATGTACGACTCCACCGACCGGGGTCGGTTACGCTCTGCGTTCCGGCGGTGCCGGCGGGACAGCCCGACCGTCCCGGCATCGATATCGGCACGGGAGGCCGGATGCTGAAGACCTATACGGGGAGTTGCCATTGCGGGGCGGTCCGCTTCGAGGCGGACATCGACCTGACCCAGCCGACCTACCGGTGCAACTGCTCGATCTGCCGGCGCAACCGGTTCTGGCCGGCCATCGTCACCCCGGACCGCTTCCGCCTGCTGGCCGGCGATGCCGAGCTGACCGAGTACCGGTTCAACAGCCTGCGCAACTCGCACCACTTCTGCCGGACGTGCGGCGTGCGCCCGTTCGGGATCGGCAACAACGTGCCGGGCGGGGAGCGCATCTACGGCGTCAACCTGGGCTGTTTGGAGAATGTCACGCCCGAGGAACTGGATGCCGCGCCGGTCACCTACGCGGACGGTGCGCACGACCGCTGGCAGGAAACGCCCGACTACACGCGTTACCTGTAGCGCGACGCGCGTCCGTCCGTCATGCAGTTGCCACAGTGATACGACCTTTTTGCTAGGCTGGGGCTACATCACCACCCAGCCACGTGCAGGGACTTACCGTGAGCATTCCGTCCGACTATCTGGAAAACGTTTTCAACGACACCACCCACAGCACCTTGCCGCTGCGCCAGCGACCACAGGTGGATCTCTGCCGCCGCGGCGAGATCCGGGCGGAGAAGTTCCTGGATGCGGCCACCGAGGTATTCGCCGAGAAGGGCTACCAGCATGCGCGCCTGAGCGAGATCGTGGCGCGCGCCGGCGGTTCGCTGGCCACGCTGTACCGCATCTTCGGCGACAAGGAAGGCCTGGCCTGCGCCATCCTCGAGCGGCGCATGGACATGCACATCCACGTGCTCAGCGACCTCAACCTGACCGAACTGTCGCCCGAACAGGCGCTGCGCCGGGTGGCGATCCGGATGGCGCAGCTGATGGCCGGTCGCGACTCGCAGGTGGTGTACCGCATCGTGATCGGCGAAGGGCAGTCGTTCCCGGCGCTACGCGACTGGTTCTTCGACCATGTGGTGGCGTCGATCCGGCAGACGCTGGAGGACTACTTCGAGCAGCAGGTCGCCGCCGGGCGCCTGCAACTGCCCTCGCCCAAGGCGGCCGCGGCCCAGTTCTACATGAGCCTGTTCGGCGACCAGGTGGTGCGGCTGGCCGCCGGCAGCACCCACATGCCCGACGTCGACACGCTGGAAGCGCAGGCGCTGGCGTCGGTGGACCTGTTCCTGCGGGGCGCACTGCCCCGCTGATCCGGCGCACCTTCACCCCGTCCTGTCGGGCGGGCTGCCAGCATCCCCGCATCGAACACCGGCGGGGCGTGCATGGATCTGAAAAGTGGTTACCCCTTCTGGGCGGTCAGCAACGGGCTGATGCAGGCATTTCCGCAGCTGGACGCCGATCATCGCTGCGACGTGGCGGTGCTCGGCGGCGGCATCACCGGCGCGCTGATCGCCGATGAGCTGGTGCAGCATGGCTTCGATGTGGCGGTGCTGGAGCAGCGCGACATCGGCTGGGGCAGCACCGCCGCCAGCACCGCGCTGCTGCAGTACGAGATCGACACGCACCTGGTGGACCTGGCCAAGCGCCACGGCGAAGACAATGCCGCCCTCGCCTATCGCGCCTGCGCCGACGCCATCGACCAACTGCACGAGGTCGCCTCGGCCTGGCGCGACGTCGGCTTCGCCCGCAACCGCAGCCTGTACTACGCCAGCCGGCGCCGCGATGTCGGCAGCCTGGAAGAAGAGTGCGCCGCACGGCAGAAGCACGGACTGGAGGTGGAACTGCTATCGGCCGAACGCGTGCGCGACGATTACGGCTTCGATGCGCCTGCCGCCCTGCTCAGCCGGCAGGCCGCACGCGTGGATCCGTACCGCCTGACCCATCGCCTGCTGCAGCGGCTGCAGAAGCAGGGCGCCTCGGTCTTCGACCGGACCCGCGTGGACGACATCGCCACCACCACGCGCGGCGTGGCGCTGCGCACCGATACCGGGCTGACCGTGCGCGCGTCGTACCTGGTGGTGGCCGCGGGCTACGCCAGCCAGCACTGGCTGAAGAAATCCGTGGCCCGCAACCGCAGCAGCTATGCCGTCATCAGCGATCCGCTGCCGGAAGCGGCGCTGGGCTTTCTCGCCGACACGCTGTTGTGGGAAACCGCACGCCCCTACCTGTATGCGCGCACCACCTCCGACCGCCGGCTGCTGCTGGGGGGTGAGGACGATGCCGTGGACATCCCCGCCAAGCGCGACGCCCGCGTCGACAAGAAGGCGCGGACATTGCTGAAGCGGCTGCATCGCCTGTTTCCCGAGCTGGCACTGACCCCGGCGTTCTCATGGGCCGGCACCTTCGCCGAGACCGAAGATGGCCTGCCGTTCTTCGGTCCGCACCCGCAGTGGGGACCGCGCGTGCACTTCGCGATGGCCTACGGCGGCAACGGCATCACCTACAGCATGCTCGGCGCCGGCCTGCTGCGCGCGTTGATCGAGCGGCGCCGGCACGCCCTGTGGCCGCTGTTCTCGTTCGACCGGCTGGAACGCTGAACGAGGCGCGCGAGCTTCGCTTCCGTTGACGCTGCCGTCATGCCGCGATTACGTGCCGCGTTGCACGCTGGCATCGCACCCTCACAGGAGCGCCGTCATGCCTCGTGGTGACAAATCCGCCTACACCGACAAGCAGAAGCGCCAGGCCGAACACATCGAAGCCTCCGAACGCGCGCAGGGACGCTCGAAAGACGAAGCCGAGCGCATCGCCTGGGCCACCGTCAACAAGCAGGATGGCGGGGGCAAGAAGTCCGGATCAGGACGCGCCAGACCTCATTGATGCGTCTAGGCTGACCGCGAGGGCCACCAGCCCTTGCCGGTCATCGCGTAGCGGTCCGCAGCGCGCTCGAACGGATTGCGCACGCTGACGCCGCCGCACGCCAGATAGACCGGCAGGAACAGCGGCCCCAGCACCATGTACTGGTAGACGTGCGCGCGCTCATGGTCGCCCAGGCGGATGCGCGGGTGCTGTGTACGCCCGGCGCGGTGTTCGTAGGTGATGCATTCGGATTCCAGCGTCTCGCCGGTGTGCAGGATGGTGTTGCCGAAGGTGATGGCGCCCCCCGGTCCCCACGGCCAGCGATGGAAGACGAGAGCGAAATCGCGCCGGCTCCATTCCGCACGCGCGCCGAACGGCATGCCGGCCACGCCGGCCACCAGCCCGATCAGCGAATTGGGCACCGCCCAGACGACACCGAGCAAACGTGCGATCCACAGCCCCGCTGGCGCCATGGCTCAATCCTGTTCGTTGGGCATCAGCAGCCAGAGGATCAGATAGACCAGGATGCCCGGGAACGCCGCCGACGCGATCGACACGATCACGAACAGCACGCGCAGCAGCGTGGCGCTCCAGCCATAGCGATGCGCAATGCCGCCCATCACGCCGGCGATCATGCGGTCGTTCAACGAGCGTGCGAACGGTTTGGAACGCGTGTCGTTCATCGCCAGCCACTCCCCGTCATGGTCCGCAGCCAGTCTAGCGCGTCAGCGGACCGGCGCACCTGAACCACGCAGCGCCGCGAGCTTTTCCCTGAACCAGGTGGCCGCCGGCTGTGCAGGCTGGCCGGAACAGCGCACCTGGTAGGCACGTCCGCTGATGCTGCTCTTGCTGGCGGCACGCTCGATGAACAGCTCGGCGGTGTCGGCCAGGTCGCGCTTGAGCAGGTAGTCGTACTTGCGCTGCAGATGCTTGCGCGCTTCCTCACGCCCGTGCCAGGTGCCGTTGCGCTGGAACTCGCACGACGAGGCCGATAGCGCATCCATCAGCCCCTGGATCTCGCGCTTGGCGGTTGGTGAAGGTGCGGCCGGCGCAGAGCCGGCGAAGGCGAGCAGGCAGAGGATGGTGAGCATGCGTAGCGTCATGTCGATAGCATCATGTGGATCAAGGGAAGGACGCGCCCACCTCTGTAGGAGCGACGTAAGTCGCGACCGCGCGCCAGGAGGCATACCGGATACCGAGATGAAGAGCGCATCGCAACGAGCTTTGGAGCCTACCGAGCCGAGGCTGACGAATGAGTCGCGTGGTCGCGACTGACGTCGCTCCCACAAGAGCAAACACGCACGCGCCTACCGCGCGCGTTGCCCCAGCCAGTGGTGGATCGCCGTCGGCACTTCGCGCTGGGCGCGGCTTGAGACGTAGATGCCGATGTGCCCGCCCTTGAAGCTCAGCTCGGTGTAGTCGGCGGTACCGACCACGTCCTTCAGCGCGCGCGAGGCATCCGGCGGCACCAGATGGTCCTGTTCGGCGTAGATGTTCAGCACCGGCATGTCGACGAAGCCCAGGTCCACCGCTTCGCCGCCGATCTCGATGCCGCCCTTGATGAAGCCGTTGCGCTGGTAGAACTGCTTGATGAACTGGCGGAAGGCTTCGCCTGCCAGGTCCGGCGAGTCGAAGATCCACTTCTCCATGCGCAGGAAATCCTCGATGGCACGCTTGTCGTCCAGGATGTCGACCAGCCCCACGTACTTCTGCAGGTTCAGCCGGAACGGCTTCAGCATCAGGTAGCAGGCATTCATCATGTCGGCCGGCACGTTGCCCAGCGCATCGACGAACAGGTCCACGTCCAGCTCGCGCGTCCAGTGCGAGAGCATGTTGTCCGGCGTGTGGAAATCCACCGGCGTCACCATGGTGATCAGGTTCTTGACCTTCTCCGGATGCAGCGAGGCGTAGCACAGCGAGAACGCGCCGCCCTGGCAGATGCCCAGCACGTTGACCGCATCGCGGCCGCTGCTGTCGCGCAGGTGGTCCACCGCGCCGTCGATGAAGCGGTTGATGTAGTCGTCCAGTTCGAGGAAACGGTCGGAGCGGTCGGGATAGCCCCAGTCGATGACGTAGACATCCTCGCCCTGCGCCAGCAGTCCCTTCACCAGCGAGCGGTCGTGCTGCAGGTCCACCATGTACGGCCGGTTGACCAGCGCGTAGACGATCAGCAGCGGGATTTTCGCCGTCGGCGCCTTCTCGCCGATGAAGCGGTACAGCACCACCTTGCCGTCGCGCCAGACTTCCTGCTTCGGGGTGGCGCCATAGTGCACCTCCTCGACCTCAGGCAGCGTGTGCAGGCCGGCGGAGAGCTTCTGCGTCAGCGTGGTGGCCTCGTGGGCCAGCGCTTCGGCGGTGAAGTTGAGCGGTCCATTCATTTGCCGCTACCCCGCTTGGCCTTCTTGCCTGCCTTCGGCTTGTCCGCGGTGGCCGCGCGCGTCGCATTGCGTGCCACCCAGTCCTTCATCGAGACCACCGCGGCAGACGCCGGCTTCGCGCTTGGTGCGGGCGCCGGCCTCTTCGCGGCTTTCTTCGTTACCGGCGCCTTCGGCAGCGCCTTGGCGGCACGCTTCTTCGCCTTGGCAGGCGCGGCGGCCTTGCCGGTCGCCACCGGCGCACGCGCCGTTCTTGTCGCCACTGGCGCAGCTGCCGCCACGGCGCGGCGAGCCCGCTTCTTCGGTGCCGCTTTCGTGGCGGCGGCACGCTTCTTCGCTGTGGCCTTGGGCGCTGGCGCAGGCTTGCGCCGGGCGGGCGCGCGCTTCCTGGCCGGCTTCGGCGTTGCGGCCGCCGGAGCCGGCGGCGGGGCTTCCGCAGCAACCGGAGCGTCGGCAGGCGTGGGGTGCCGCTGGACGGGCGCGCGGCGCACGGGGGCCGACTGCTGCGCACGCGTCAGCTTGCGCAGTGCGCGTTCCAGTTCGACGACCTTGCGGTGGGCGGAGTCGACTTCGGTGCGGGTCGGCATGCCGAACAGCGTGCAGACCTGTTCGACCTCGCGCTGCACGCCGAGGCGCAACCGTGCCTGCGCGTTCGCCAGGCCACCGTAGGCATGGCGGAAGTCGTTGGACATCGCCACCTGCGCGTAGGCTTCTTCGGCCGCATCGATCCAGAGATCGAACAGCGCGCGGGCGTTCTGCAGCTGGCGGCCGGGTTCGGCGTGTTCCTCCAGCTTGCGCTCGAAGCGCGCAAACGCGTCCTGCGCCACCTGCAGCATCAACTGGTCGTACTCGCCGACTTGGCGCTGGTAGTCCTGATAGGCCTGCGCCAGCTGCTGCCAGCGCTCCTGGTGCTCGCGCGACAGGCCGAACGTGGGCAGGTGCATCCAGCGGTCGCCGTCGCGCTGCAGGTTATCCAGCCAGGGGCGCACCTGCTGCATCCAGCCGTCCATGCCGTGCGCGCCGCCCTGCATGCTGCGGAAGATGTCGGCGAACGGGTTGTGCGCCGGGGTGGGCTCCGCCATGCCCAGCGCCGAGCGCCAGGCGCGGCCGATGTCGGTGGCGTCATGGTCGCGACCGGTGAACTGCGCGGCGACCTGCTGCATCTGCCCGAACCACTGCCCGGCCTGTCGCTGGAACCGGCCAACGGCCTCGTCGACCTGCGGCTGCCCGCCGGGCACCAGCTTCGACCACCAGTCGACCGTCTGCTGCCAGCCCGGTGCGGCGCCCGGCATGGCCATCGTCGGCGTTGCGCCGGACTGCCGCAGGGCATCGCCCCACAGACTCCAGTACTGCTGGGCCACCGATTCGAAATCGCCCGGCCACGGTGGAACGGAATTTGCCATGTGCCCTCCCTTCCCGACCGATTCTAGCCGCGGCAGGCCACGCGTGCATGACGCGCCCTCACCTCACGGTGCTCAGGGCTTGGGAATGCGCAGCGTCTTGCTGATCATCAGCGTGCCGGACACCGCATACAGCAGCACCAGCGGGTGCAACAGCCAGGGACCCAGCTTCACCTCGCCCAGCCACAGCTGCGGGCCCACGTGGCCCAGATAGGCCGCGATGGCCAGCAGCACCACCAGCACCAGGCTGGTGGGGATGGGCGTGCCCTCGAAGAACTTCACCTTGTCGCCGCCGTCGGCCAGCGTCTCGGCGGTGACGTTGTAGCGCGCCAGCCGGCTGACGCCGCAGGCCACGAAGTAAGACAGCACCAGCCAGTCCCAGCCGCCCTGCATGCCGCAGGCGTAGGCCAGTGCCGCCGGCGCCACGCCGAAGGAGATCACGTCGGCCAGCGAATCCAGTTCCCGCCCGAGCACCGAGGCCTGCTTGCGCCAGCGCGCCACGCGTCCGTCCAGCGCATCGAAGATGAAGGCCAGCGGGATCAGCGCCATGCCGATCATCAGGTCGCGCAGGATGCCTTCCTGCAGGAAGCGCATGGACGCGAACACCGCGCCGGTGCCGCAGAACGCATTGCCCAGCGTGAACCAGTCGGCCAGCTGGAAGTCGCGAATCATCGAGAAGTGTCGGGACATGGGGGCGTGGGATGTCGGGCCAGTCGCAAGAGTAAGGGCAACCGGGTGAAGGCGTCGCAGTGACCAGGCGTCCCCTCTCCCCGCTGGCGGGGAGAGCAACTGTCTTGATTCAGGCTGTTTGGGAGGCGTTGAGATGGTCCCGCATGCGGGCGTTGAGGATGACCAGCAGTTTGCGCATGGATGCCACCAGGGCCACCTTGGCGGGTTTACCTC
>NZ_JAKZBW010000041.1:0-26495 GCF_022539275.1 Pseudoxanthomonas sp. LH2527
AGCTGCCAGGGTCGAGAGTCCTCCCATGCGGCCCAGCCTTATCGTTACGAGCGCCTACTCGAGCAACTGTTCGGGCGTGTGCAGGGAGATTCCGGCGTGGCGAGCTTGCTCTCCCGCGGTCGTAGCATCCAAGGTGTGACGCTCGACCACGCCGGCTCTCGGCATCTAATCTGGCAGATCGCCAAGAGATAAGGGTGCCGAAGGCGGGTGAGGGGCGAACGGAGTCGGTGGTCCATGTTCGTCGAGGTCGTTCAGGGCTTCATCGACAGTGGTGCATTGGAGTCGGAAGCGTCTGCGCCAAGAGCGCCCCTCATCCGCCCTCCGGGCACCTTCTCCCCGCAAGCGGGGAGAAGGAACATCGACCTGGCGGCGCTGTGGGTGAACTCCCCTCTCCCTGCGCCAGCGGGGAGAGGGTGCCGAAGGCGGGTGAGGGGCGAACGGAGTCTTGTTGCATGCGCGCCGCTGCCGTCGCAACAGGCATGACGGTGAACCTCAAAGCTACGTACGCGCCGATACCGCGCTCGCCTCTCATCCGATCCCCGCAAAAGTACGGGACAGGCTCTCCGGCCACTTTCTCCCCGCGCGCGGTGAGAAGGAAAGGCGCAATCCCTAACGCGCCAACAAAGGCAACGCCACCGCCGCCGTCGCGCGCCACACATGGTCGGCGTCCGCGGACAACGCGGTCGGCTCCGGATTGATCTCGATGACGATGGCGCCCTGACGTCGTGCGACAGCGGGCAACCCCGCCGCCGGATACACCAGTCCCGAGGTACCCACCACCAGCATCAATGTGCAGTGCGTGGCCGCGTCGGTGGCTGCGTCCCAGGCATCGTCCGGCAGCGCTTCGCCGAACCACACCACGCCCGGGCGGATGCGGTCGCCGCAGCTGACGCACCGCATAGGTTCGACGCGTCGCGCACCGTCCACGTAATCGTCGAGCACGCCCTCATGCGCGCATCCGCAGGCAAAGCAGCGCAGCGCGAACAGGCTGCCATGCACGTGCGCGTCGACGACGCTGCCGGCGCGCTCGTGCAAGTCGTCCACGTTCTGGGTGACCAGCGACAGCGGGATACGCTCAGCGAGATCGGCCAGTGCGCGGTGCCCCGCATTCGGCTGTGCATCACGCACCAACTGCATCCGCCAGCGATACCAGCCCCACACGAGCGCAGGATCCTCGCGCCACGCCTCGGCGGTCGCCAACCGCATCGGATCGAAGCGCGACCACAGGCTGTCGTGCGTGCCGCGGAAGGTGGGAATGCCACTTTCCGCGGAAATGCCGGCGCCGGTCAGCACGCAGACGCGGCCGCCCTCGTCGATGGTCAGCTGCAGTGCGTCGGCGATCGCAACGGGCACGTTCGCCATGCGCTCAGGCCTTGTGCGGCGTGGCCAGGTACTCGGCGCTCTGCATCTCGATCAGGCGCGAGGCCGTGCGCTCGAACGCGCCCTGCAGTCGCGTACCGTCGTACAGCGCGGTCGGCGCGGCGGCGGCGGTGCAGACCAGGTTGACGTGGCGGTCGTACAGCTCGTCGATCAGGTTGACGAAGCGGCGCGCCGCGTCCTCGTTCATGCGGTCGAACGTCGGAATGCCGCCCAGCAACACGGTGTTGAACTCGTGCGCGACCTCGATGTAGTCCGTCGTCCCGCGCGGTCCCTCGCACAGCGCGGCGAAATCGAACCAGGCGATGCTCTTGCCGCGGCCGCGCACCGGAATCTTGCGGCTGTCGATCTCGATGTTGCCGCCGTGTGCCGCTTCGCCGCCGCTGAGTTCGCGCCAGCGCATCGCCAGCCAGTCGTCGGCGGCACCGTCCAGCGGCGTGCGGTAGACCGGCGAGCGGGTCAGCGCACGCAGGCGGTAATCCTCCTGCCCGTCAGAGCGCAGCACCACGCAGTGCTGTTGCAGCAGCTCGATGGCCGGCAGGAAGCCCGCGCGCTGCAGGCCGTCCTTGTACAGGTTCTCCGGCGCGGTGTTCGACGTGGTCACCAGCGCGATGCCTTCGGCGAACATGCGTTCCAGCAGCCGCGCCAGCAGCATCGCATCGCCGATGTCGGTGACGAAGAATTCGTCCAGCACCAGCACGCGCAGCTTGCCGCGCGCCTCGCGCACGATCTTCGCCAGCGGATCGCTCTCGCCCGCGTGCAGGCGCAGGCGCTCGTGCACGCCGCGCATGAAGCGGTGGAAGTGGGTGCGGTACTTGCCGCCGCCTTCGCCATGGGCCTTGTTCTGCGACACCGAATACGTGGGCAGCGGCAGGTTGTCGTAGAACAGGTCCACCAGGAAGGTCTTGCCGCGTCCCACCTCGCCCCAGTAGTACAGGCCCTTCACCGTCTCGGGCGGCTTGCCGAACAACCGGCCGAACAGCCCGGGCGTGCCCTCGTCCGCCAGCAGCGCGGCGTGGATGCGGTCGAGCTCGGCCAACGCCGGATGCTGCGCGGGATCGTCCTGCCACTGGCCCTGCGCGGCGCCGCGCGCGTACACCTGCGACGGCGTCGGCGCCGTGTTGTTCGCCTCGTCCGCCATCACGCCGGCACGTAGCCTTTCATCGCGTGCTTGATGGCGCCGCGCAGGTCCATCAGCTTGCGGTGGAAGAAGTGGCTGGTCTCCGGCATGCGGATCAGTTCCGGCGGCTGCTTCAGACTGTCGATCCAGTCATAGACCGCCTGCGGTTCGACGATCTCGTCCTGTTCGCCCTGGATCACCAGCCACGGACAGGTCGGTGCGGTGATCGCGGCGAAATCCCAGCGGCCGGCGGGCGGGGCGATCGACAGCAGCGCATCGGGCTGCAGCGATTCGGTCGCGCGCAACGACACGTACGCGCCGAAGCTGAAACCGGCCAGCCACAGCTGCGTGCCGGGCCGCTGTTCGCGCACCCACTGCACCACCGCGCGCAGATCCTCCACTTCGCCATCGCCATGGTCGAACAGGCCGCCCGACGCGCCGGTGCCGCGGAAGTTGAAGCGCACCGTCACCGCGCCAAGCTCGCGCAAGCTGCGCGCGGCCATCACCACGACCTTGTTGTGCATCGTGCCGCCCTCGGTGGGCAGCGGATGGCAGACCACGGCGGTCAGCGGCGCGACCGGCTCGCCGTCTTCCGGCCAGTCGACATGGGCTTCCAGCGGGCCGTCGGGACCGTCGAGGGTGATCGGGGCGGACGCGGTGGGGAAGGCGGGATGGGTCATGGCGACATGATAAGCCCTGGGTGCGAAAGAGGATGTCGGCCCCCACGTTCCGTCATTCCGGTGCAGGCCGGAAGCGCTTCACAACGGCCGAATGGCCGGTCACCCAGCGACGTTCCCCATGGAGCAAGAAGCGTCACTGGGCCCCGGCCTGCGCCGGGGTGACGAGCAAGGCATGACGGTGTTGATCGCCTGCGACGAAGGTCCGACGGCGCGTCGCGCACCGCTATGCGATCCTGCCCTCCCCACGCCGCGCCCGTTGCACCATGGCATTCGATGCCTTCGCCCTGATCCTGACCCTGCTGCTGCTCGGCATGCTGTTCGCGCGCCTGCGCGTGTTTCCGGACAACGCCGCCGACGTGCTCAACCGCGTGGTGCTGTACGTCTGCCTGCCGGCGGCGGTGTTGACCTACGTGCCGCGGCTGCGCCTGGATATCTCGCTCGCCGGCGTGATCGTCACGCCCTGGCTGTTGACCGTGGCCACCGTCGCGCTGGTCGCAATGGCCACGCGCGTGCTGAAGTTCCGCCGCGACGAGCACGCCGTGCTGCTGCTGTGCGTGGCGTTGTGCAACAGCAGTTTCATCGGCTACCCGATGGTGCGCGCGCTGCTGGGCGAGCAGGCGCTGCCGTATGCGGTGGTGTACGACCAGTTCGGCACCTTCATCCTGCTGTCGACCTTTGGCCTGTACGTGCTGGCGCGTTATGGCGGCGATGCGCCACCAAACGCCCGCGAGATCGGTCTGCGCATCCTGAAGTTCCCGCCGGTGTGGGCGCTGCTGTTCGGCCTGACGCTGATGCCGGAACAGCCACCGGCATGGATCGGCTCGGCGCTGCAGAAGCTCGCCGATGCCATGCTGCCGCTGGTGATGCTGGCGGTCGGCCTGACCCTGCAGCTGAAGCTGCCGCGCGATGAACTCAAGCCGCTCGCCGTCGGCCTGCTGCTGCGCCTGCTGGTGATGCCGGCGCTCGCCGTGCCGCTGTCGCTGGCGTTCGGCATGCGCGGGGAGATGCTGCAGGCGAACGTGCTGGAATCGGCCATGCCGCCGATGATCACCGCCGCCGCGCTGGCCATCGCGCACCAGCTTGCGCCGCGGCTCGCGGCGGCCCTGGTCGGCTACGGCATCCTGCTGTCGCTGGTGACGCTGCCGCTGTGGGCGTGGGTGGTGGGACGGCTGGTGCTCTAGCGACGGCCCCAACAACCGCCGTCGTCCCCGCGAAAGCGGGGACCCAGCGACTTTATGCCACGGCAAGCGGGGGACATCGGCTCACCGACCATTCGGCCGCTGAGAAGCGCTTCACGTCTGACCAGACGTGCGTCTGTTGAAAGCCGCGGGAATGCCAGAGGCAGAGGTCGCTGGCGCAGGGCGCGGCGTTCGTGCGAACGTGGCCGCAGTTCCCGACAGGAGTGGGCAATGCGCAAGGCAATGCAGATCGGTACGTGGCTGGTGGTGATGGCGTCGGTGTGGGCGGCATCGCCGTCCATCGCACAGGAGGGGCCGCCCCCGGAGGTGCCGGGCCGGGTCGAATCCGATCCGCAGCTGGCGGCGGCCAGCCAGGCCTGGCACGACGCCTGGCGTGCGAATGTCGAAGCGCATCTGCGCACCGTCGCCGCGCGCGGCACTTCGCGTGACCTGCTGGTCGCCGGCTGGCTGTGGCCGCGGAGTGGCGACGATGCGGACATCCAGGCACGCGCCTGGGCCCAGTCCGGTGCATGGATCGAGGCCGCCTACGCCGCGTCCACCGGCGAAGATCCGCTTGTCGACTGGGCGCTGCTGAATGCCTGCCCGAAGAACGGCGTCCGCTGCGACCGCGGACGGTTGCTGCAACGCCTGATGACCGCCGATCCCGGCAACGCCGAAGTCCTGCTCGCCGCCTATCACGACGCCGTCGAGCGCAAGGACACAGCCGCCGCCGAGCGGTACTGGCAGGCCGCCGCCAACGCCACCCACTACCGCGGGCACTTCAGTGATGTCGGCCTGCTGATGGCCACCACACTGCGACAGGTGCCGGTTCCAACCTTGGATCCCGCATTGGCAGCCGCGATGGGCGAAGACTTCGGGATCGGCCGGGCCGCCACGGCGCAGGACATGGCGGATGTGGCGGTCATGGCCATCAATGCCGCCATCGCCATCCCGAGTCTGTCGCCGATCACGCAGCGATGCCGGCCGCAGATCGGTGAATTGCCGGCCGATGCGCGATCCACCTGCAAACGTATCTACACGCTGATGGCTGCCGATACATCCATGCTGATCACGCCCATCATCTCGTTGCCGCAGCTGGTGCGGTGGGCCGATACCGATGCCGAACGCGCCGCCGCCCGCGAGCGCCTGCGCCAGTTCGCCTGGGTGTACGAAAACGTCATGCAGCTGTACCGACGTCCTGCGACAGCACGACAGCTTCCGGCCGATTACGTCGACGTCTTCCTCCGCGAGGGCGAACTCGCCGCCATGCGCCATCAACTGCAGGCCAACGGCATCGCCGGCGAACCGCCCGCTGGCTGGCAACCGGAAAACCCGGATTACCGCGCCCTGCTGACCAGCACCCCCTGACCGCCTTCGCATCGCGTTGACCGCGCCGGTGGAAGCATCGGCGGCGGAGGTCACGCCATGTTCGAGGGATGGGAATCGCAGCTGTGGGTGGTCGCGCGCATCGCCTTCGCGATGCTGCTGGGCGGCCTGATCGGCCTGGAACGCGAGATCAAGGACCGGCCCGCCGGCTTCCGCACGCATACGCTGGTCGCCGCGGCCGCCGCCATGCTCACCGGCATGGGCGAGATGATGCTGGCGCAGGCGCAGCACAACGAAGAGCGGGTGCAGATCGATCCGTTCCGGCTGGTGGAGGCGGTGATCGCCGGCGTCGCCTTCATCGGCGCCGGCACCATGATCGCGCAGCGCGGCCGCACCATCGCCGGCATCACTACCGCTGCGTCGCTGCTGATGGTGGCGGTGATCGGCGTGGCGGTCGGCTTCGGCCATGGCTGGCTGGCGCTGCTGGCCACGCTGCTGACGCTGGCCGTGCTGTCGGTGCTGGCGTGGATGGAGCGGCGGGTGTCGCGCGGCAAGGCGCGCGCGGACGACGCCGACCGCTGAGCGGCCGGCCGCGGGGGCGCTACGCCGCCGGCATCACGCGATCAGCCGCGTTCCGCGTCGCGGCGACGTGCCGGCCTCCTGCGGGCGTGCCGACCACGTCTCCGCCATCACCCGCACCGCCTGCACCAGCTGCTCCTCCGGTCGCGCGAACGGAATCCGCAGCCACTGGTCGGCACCGCCCTCCACGCTGAAGACCGGCCCCGGCGCCAGCATCACGCCGTGGCGCTCCGCGTCCACGGCGAGTTGCGTCGCGCTGCCGTGCGGCATCCGCACCCATAGCGACATGCCGCCCTCGGGCAGGCGGAAACGCCAGTCGGGCAGGTGGTCGCGCAGGGCGCCAGCCAGTGCGTCGCGACGTTGCCGCAGCTGCTCGCGGCGTGTGGACAGCACGTCGTCGGCATCCAGCATCTCGGTCACCACCAGCTGGTCGAACAGCGAGCTGCCCAGGTCCATCTGCACGCGCGCGGCGATCAGGCGGTCCACCGCTTCGCGCGGTGCGCGGATCCAGCCCACACGCAGGCCGCCCCAGCACAGCTTCGAGGCGCTGCCGACGGTGTAGGTGTCCGGCGCATGCGATGCGAACGGCGCCGGCATGGCCACGTCGGTCAGCCCGGTGGACTGCAGCGTCTCGTCGACGATCGCCACCGTGCGCGTGGCGTGCAGGGCGGCGGCATAGCGGGCGCGTTGCGCGTCGTCCATCAGGAACCCGGTGGGGTTCTGGAAATCCGGAATCAGATAGGCGATGCGCGGCGCGGTCTGCCGCAGCGTCGCCTCGATCGCCGCCAGGTCCCAGCCTTCGTCGCCCAGCGCATCGGCCAGCGGCGCACTGACCAGGCGTCCGCCGCCGAGCCGCAGCGCTTCGATCGCGTTCGAGTACACCGGCGATTCGATCATCACCCGGTCGCCCGGCCGCGTCAGCGCACGCGCGATGATCGCGGTCGCCGACAGCGCACCCGAGGTGATGACGATCTGTTCCGCCACCGTCGGCAAGCCGCGCTGCGTGTAGCCCGCCGCAACGCGTGCGCGCAGCGCCGGCAATCCCGACGGCAGGTAGCCGTCGCTGGCCAGGTAGGCGGGCAACGCCTCCATGGCGCGCGCATAGGCTGCCGCAACGCCGGGCGTGGCCGCACCGGCCGCGCAGTTGAGGTCGATCACCCCTTCCGCCGTTTGCGCGCTGTCCACGCTGTGCAGCGCATGGTCGTGCGCGCGGCGGCGGTCGATGGGCACGGTGGCGTAGGTGCCGGCGCCCTGGCGGGCGGTGGCGAAGCCGGCCGCCACCAGATCCGCGTACGCGCGGGTCACGGTATTGCGCGACACGCCCAGCGCCCGGGTGACCGCGCGCTCGCTGGGCAGTCGCGTGCCCTGGGGAATGCGGCCGTCGCCAATCAGTTCCTGCAGCGTCTGGCGCAGGCCGCGATAGGCCGGCGTGCGCGGGAAGTCGCCGACCAGCGTGGCGAGGCGATCGGGGGCCAGTGAGCGTTCCATGGGGCCACTATCGCAGGATTGGCTCTGGAGAAAAGGGCCAATTGCAGGGATCGTGGCCCCATGAAACCGCACCCCACGCCTACCGGCCTCGCCAATCTCGGTCCCCTCGCCCAACTGAAAGCCGGCCGCCTGCCGGAACGCCTGCTGCGCCTGCTGGTCGGCCTGTGGCTGTACGGCCTGGCCATCGCGCTGATGATCGAAGGCGCGGTCGGCGCCTCGCCGTGGGACGTGTTCCACCTGGGCGTATCGCAGCACGTGCCGCTGTCGTTCGGCATGGTCATGGTGCTCACCGCCGTTGGCGTGCTGCTGGCGTGGATTCCGCTGCGGCAGATGCCGGGCGTGGGCACGCTCGCCAACACGCTGCTGCTGGGGCCGTTCGCCGATCTCAACCTGGCCCTGCTCGGCACGCCGGAGGGCCTGCCGTTGCGCAGCGCCTACCTGGTCGCCGGTGTGGTGCTGTGCGCGATCGCCACGGCGCTGTACATCGGCGCGCAGCTGGGGCCGGGTCCGCGCGACGGTTTGATGACGGGACTCGCGCGTCGTACCGGCTGGTCGATCCGCCGCATCCGCACGCTGATCGAAGTCACCGTGCTGATCATCGGCATGCTGCTCGGCGGCGTCGCCGGTGTCGGCACTGTGCTGTTCGCGTTCGGCGTGGGCCCGCTGACGCAGTTCTTCCTGCGCTACCTGGTGGTGCGCCTCGATCCGCCCGTCGCCGTCGCCGGAGAAACGCCATGACCACTGCCGTGTTGCGCTACAGCGCCTTCACCACCAACCCGCACGGCGGCAATCCCGCCGGCGTAGTGCTGGATGCGCGCGGGCTGTCGACCGAGGCCATGCAGCGCATCGCCGCCGGGGTGGGCTATTCGGAAACCGCCTTCCTGTCGCCGCGCACGGACGGCGATCTCGATGTGCGCTATTTCAGTCCGCTGGCCGAAGTGAGTTTCTGCGGGCACGCCACCATCGCGGCGATGGTCGCCCGCGCGCGCGCGCACGCGCACGGTGCCGGCGACGTGCTGCTGCACACGCAGGCCGGGCCTGTGCGGGTCACCGTCGATGCCGGCTTCGTCGCCACGCTGACTAGCGTGGCGCCGCGCGTCGATGCGTTGTCGTCCGCCGATCTCGATGCAGTGCTCGCGACGCTGGATTGGCGCCACGACGACCTCGATCCCGCACTGCCCCCGGCGCTGGCGTATGCGGGCGCATGGCATCCGGTCATCGCCGCCGCCTCACGCGCGCGTCTCGCCGATCTGCACTACGACTTCGATGCGCTCGCCGCGCTCATGGCCGCACGTGGCTGGACCACCATCAACCTGGTGTGGCGCGAAGACGCGCACACGCTGCACGCACGCAATCCGTTCCCGCCCGGCGGCGTGGTGGAAGACCCGGCGACCGGAGCCGCGGCCGCCGCGTTGGGTGCGTATCTGGCATCGCAGGATCTACTGCCCGATGACCGCAGGTTCACCATCCACCAGGGGCACGATCTCGGGCGGCCGAGTGTGTTGCGGGTGGAGGTGCCGGTGGATGTAAGCGAGGGGGTGCGGGTTAGTGGGACGGCGGTGGAGATTGGGGTGGGGGGTTGAGTTGGCCGTTGCCGCAGGTTGGGTGTGATGCCCCACGGGCGAGGTATCCCCGTGGCGCTTGCGCTTCGTGCGTCCCTGCAGGTCACCCAAGATCCTTGTGCGGTATCGCATCGTCCGCCTTGACGCGTGCTGCGCGGGAGATGAACATCGGTATCACCACCCCGGGGATGGGGTCTGCTAGGGATTAGGCAGCATGAGTAGGATCGCTGCAGGTGAATTTGCCGAAATGAGCGCGCCATTGCTTCGATTCACCGAGGCGAAATACCTCTTTGAGCAGTTCAAGTCTGCACGCAATGCAGAGGTAAACTACGGCCTGTTTTTGCTCACGGCCTACTTTGATTCTCTCTTGTTCTGTCTTGTTTCAGTTGAAGAAATGGTAGATGAGAGCGCTCGCAAAAACTTGCGTTCAATAAAGTCTTTTCTTTTTCTCAAAGCGCTTCGCAACATCACGACACACCACAGTGTTCTTTCTGGCGTTAAAGGCAAGTTCCCTCGTCCAGTTTCACGCATTGTTTCTGTCGGGGTTGGCTGTCGGCCTGAGTTCTCGGAGCAGTTCGTCCTGATCCCCGAGAGACTTCGAGAAATTTTTGACAAGATACTGGCGGAGCGCCGTGGCGAGAAGCATACCTTGCAAGGTGCGCGTGAATACTTAGATCAGCTAGAGGCAAGCGGCACTCGAATTATGCTTGTTGACACAGTGCAATCTGCAATTGCAGAGATTGAGCCGCACGTTGCCTAGCAATTCATTCAAGCCGAAGCCCCTTCGTGGAGCGGCATAGTTCAGTCGTGAGGCGGCTCGAGATGCAATCGGCGAACGCTTGGAAACAATCCGGCCGCATCTCGATCTGGCGATACACCGAGAACGAGCGGAACTATCCGGGGTGGCATCTCAATGCAGATCGTGTCGGGTGCCAGTCACTCCTGACACTGCTCGACGCATTGGCTGCTGACGGAGCTGGCTCCCGCTCCATTGCCATCACTGCGCCGACGAAAGCCCAGCTTGGCGTGCCAAACAACATGCGTGGCCAAGCTACTTGGGTCGCTCCGGAAAAGCTGCGGTTTACGCTTTCCCCGGTCGCGGATCAGTGGTCTTTTCCTCCTGACCTGGATCCGGCTGCAATCGAGGTGGGCTCTACTTGGCTCCAGGCGCTTCGCGAAGGCATCGCCGGCATTCCAGAAGGTCGGGGGGACTACGCTATCGGCAAGGGCAGTCTTCGACTCTGGTTCTGGTGGTGAGGCGGAAGCCGTTTAAAGATTCATTCAAACATAAACCACTTCGCGGAGTCCGCTTGACTAGGGTGCAAGGCTACAAGAAAGACATTGTCATTGTCTGCGCGGATGTCGGGGCGGTGGCGAAAGGAAACTTCGGCTGGTGGTCGTCTCTCGGAGAAAGCGGCACCGCGCCGTCAACGCTCGCTGGACACGTTAGCGCTGCGCTGGACTCCGGCAAGCCGGTTGCCCTTGGGTTTGAATGTCCGTTGTTCGTACCTCTGCGCGATGATGAGCGACGCCTCACTAGCGCGCGCCTTGGCGAAGGGCGTCGCCCTTGGAGTGCTGGAGCGGGCTGCGGTTCGCTTGCTACGGGTCTGGTGCAGACTACTTGGGTGCTTCAAGAGATCAAGCGGCAGCTGACGCAGGTCACCCCGTCTTTTCTGTCTTGGCACGAGTTCTCTAATTCAGAATCTGGGTTGTTTCTGTGGGAGGCGTTCGTCACTGGCAAGGCCAAGGGTGATAGTCATACAGCTGACGCAAAGCTCGGGGCCGAGGCTTTCCTCCGCGTTCTCCCGGACCCAATGAGCGGTAACGCGATCACGTGTGAAAATGGGGTTTACTCCTTGATCGGGGCAGCGCTTCTTCGTACAGGCTGGTCGGATGACCTGCGCTTGCTTGAAGAGCCTTGCCTAGTAATGCGTGTGTCCAACAATTCATGAAGCGAAGACACTTCGCCGCAAGCCTCTATTCAAGCCTTGACGAGCCAATGGAACAGTACGAGCGCAACATCCTCCAGCACATCGAACAGCACGGTTGCAGCGTCACCTCCGTCTTCGACCCGGACGAGAAGGAGCCGCCGTTCTCGTACTCCATCGGCATCGCCAGATCATCCGGCGCGCCGGAGATCATCGTTGTCGGACTCAACGCCAAGCTGGCGCACTGGATGGTCAACGAGTACAACCGGCGGTGCCAGGCGGACGAGCGCTTCCAGCCCGGTGTCCTTTACCTGGGTTTCCTCGACGGATTCGCCGTTCAATTTGGCCCGGTCGCACGCGAGCATCGCGCCGCCTACATGCGGTCCGCCTGCTGGTTGCACGACGGCCCCGATTTCGAGGCCGTGCAACTCATCTGGCCGACCACCTCGGGCGTATGGCCGTGGGAGCCGGCAGCATCGGAGTGGTTTCGCAGCAATCAGCCCTTGCTGGGGAGTGAGGCCCCATGACGCACGCTGACGCTTCGCGGCGTGATCGCGTGCTGGTGTCGACAGCCATCGTGAAAGTCGCGACCGGCCTCATTGTTCTCGGCCTGGCCGCGTGCTCGCGTGAGATGCCGTATCAAAGCATCGAGCAGGGGTGCGAACCCTTCCGCGATCTGGCCTGGGAGGACATGTCGCCCGATGACAGAGAGACACTGTCCAATGCCGCCAGCGACTTCTGCGCGATTCTCGCTGGCGCGCCACCCCCGCACGCGCGGCGCAGTCCGGACTTCACGCCGCCGCCCAACAGCGGCACCCAGCTCTACCTGGGGCGCGGATACCGGATCACGGCCGTGCGCAACTACCGGTTTGTCGGTGGTACGCCGGTGGGCGTCGTCGGCCCCGTGCTTCGCCTGGATGCAGGCATTGCCTCGCCCGAGCCGATCGAGGTGTCGCAGGTCCGCCTGGTGGGCGTGCCGCCAACCCGCTAGCCAATAGGTGGGTAAGAACCGTAGCCCGGATAAGCGCAGCGCATCCGGGGTCCGTGACGGGAGTGCATGCGCCCCCGGGTGCGGCTTTCAGCCTTACCCGGGCTACGTTCCCGACGGATGCATTGCCTCGGTCGTGCCGCAACGCCGCGATGGGTTCGCGAACCGTAGCCCGGATAAGCGCAGCGCATCCGGGGGCCGCGACGAGAGTGCATGCGCCCCGGGTGCGGCTTTCAGCCTTACCCGGGCTACCTTCCCGACGAATGTCTTGCCTCAGTCATGCCGCAACGCTGCGATGGGGTCGAGCTGCGCGGCCTGTCGTGCGGGATACACGCCGAAGCCCAGGCCGACCACGGCGCAGAAGCCGGCCGACAGCAGGATCGGCAGCGGCGCCCACGCGACCTGCCAGCCGGCGAAGGTGGCGATCAGGTAGGCCAGCACGCCGCCGAACACCAGGCCCAGTCCCGCGCCTGCAATGCAGATGACCGTGGCCTCGCGCAGGAACTGCGCGATCACGTCCCGCCGCCGCGCGCCCAGCGCACGCAGCAGGCCGATCTCGCGGCGCCGCTCCAGCACGTTGGCCAGCATGATGTTCATGATGCCGATGCCGCCGACCAGCAGGCTGACGCCTGCGATCGCGCCCATCACGATCTGGAAGATGCGCTGCGTCTGCTGATGCTGCTGGAACAGCTGCTGCGGCACGATCAACTGGTAGTCCGCCATGCCGGCGTGGCGCTGGTCGAGCACCGCCGACAGCACGCCGGCCCCGGCGGCCAGGCGCTGCGGATCGTCGAGGCGCAGCAGGAAGCGGTCCACCTCGTCTTCCTGCGGCTGGAAGCGGAAGCGCGCGCGCACGCTGGCCAGCGGTGCGTAGATGCGGTTGCTCTCCGAACCCAGCTGCACGCCCTCGAAATCGTCCTGGCCCAGGTCGCGGTCGGCCAGCACGCCGATCACTTCCAGCCAGACATGGTTGACCTTGACCAGGCCGCCCACCGCATTACCTTTCGGGAACAGGTCGGCCGCCGCCTGATGGCCGAGCACCGCCACCGCTGCCAATGCGGCTTCATCCTCAGCGGTGAACGCGCGGCCCTGCGCGATCTTCAGCGACGAAAGCTCAAACCAGTTGGCGCTGACGCCGCTGGCCTGCGCATCGCTGCGGCCGGTATCGCTGAACACCGTGTGCGTGCGCACCTGCTTCTCGGCGGCGTGGCGTTCCGCGCCGGGCACCACGCTCAACGCCGCATCGGCATCGGCGACGGTCAGGCCCAGGCTGCGCTCGCGGGTTTCCTTCAGCGTGTCCTCGTCCTGCGCCTTGGCCTCGGCGATCAGGTTGTGCAGGCCCAGGCCTTCCACCAGCCGCAGCGCTTCGCGCCGGCTGCCTTCGCCCACCGCCTGCATCGCCACGATCGCGCCCACGCCGAAGATCATGCCCAGCAGCGTCAGCAGCGTGCGCAGGCGGCGCCGCCACAGTTCCTCCACCGCTTCGCGCCAGACCGTGGGCAGGCGGTTGAACAGGCCGGTCATGCGATCTTTCCTTCTGCGTCATCGGTGGCGGCGTCTTCGCCCTCGGCGTCGTTCTTGTCCGTGTCCTTGCCGTCGTCGCCGGGCGCGGGCACCTCCACCTGCGACAGCCGCACCTGGTCGCCCGGCTTCAGGCCCGACAGCACCTGCGAACGCGCGGTGCCGCGCACGCCGAGCTTCACTTCGCGCGCCACGTAGTCGTTGCCCTGCCTGACCTGCACCCAGTGGCGGTCGTCGCGCTGTTCGATGGCCACGTTCGGTACCGCCATCGCGTCCTTGGCATCGAGCAGCACCACCGAGGCGGCGAAGCGCTGGCCGGGGATCAGCCGGAAGCGTTCGATCGCGTCGGCCGGAATCGGCGCGCGCATCGACAGGAACTTCACCGGGCTCTCGCGGTTGCGCACCTTGGCGGCGCTGGCCACCCACGACAGCGTGCTGTCGATGCGCTGGTCCGGACGGCCCAGCGGATGCAGCACCACCGCATCGCCGGCCTGCACGCCCTGCGCCTCGATCTGCGGCAGGTCGATCTCCACTTCCATCGCCGAGGTGTCCGGCAGGCTGCCGAACTCGAAGCCCGCGCGCAGGTTGGCGCCGACCGTGGGCTTGTCGCCCGACCAGTTGGCCGCGAGCAGCAGCACGCCGTCGTTGGGCGCGCGCAGTTCCAGCGCTTCCAGATCGTCCTTGCGCGTCCTGGCGTTCATGTCGAAGGTGGCGCGCTGCGCATCCAGCACCGCCAGTTCGGCGCCGCCACGTACGCCGGACTGGTCGCGCTGCCATTGCAGCACGCCCTGCCGCACCTGCAGGTATTCCTTGTCCTCGATCGCATCCAGCACCTGGTTGCGCGCCACCGTGCTCAGGTCGGCATCGGCGTAGCGCTGGGCGATGCCCAGCTGCACGGCCACCCGCGACAGGTCCACTTCCACGCGGCCCTGCGCCGAATCCAGCCCGCTCTCCTTGGCCGCGCGCGCCAGTGCGTTGCGCTGCAGGTCGATCATCGCCTGCGCCAGCTGCTGTTCGCCCTCGGGCGAGACGAAGCGGGCCAGCACGTCGCCCTTCTTCACCAGGCTGCCTTCCGGCAGCATCCACTCCACCTGCCGCTGCGCCCAGTTCTTGCCGGGCACGTTCAGCGGCGTGGGCTTGGCCGAACGCAGTTCGCCTTCGCCGCGCACGCTGAGGGTCAACGGTCCCTGCGCCACGGTCTCGCTGGCCACCGGCATCTCGTCGCTGCCGCAGGCGGCCAGCAGCATGCCGACGCTCAGCAGCGCGGCCCATCGCATCCGCGGGATCATTTCGCTCCTCCGGCGATATCGGGCACGGTCAGTTCCACGCGCACCGCCTGGCCGGGACGCAGCTTGGCTTTCGCATCGTCCAGCCGGATCTCCAGGTCGAGCACCGGCACCGGCTGCACCTGCGACTTGCTGCGCACCGCGCGGCCGATGCCGGCCACCTTGCCGTGATACGCGCTGCCGCCGCCGCCTTCCACCACGATGCGCGCGCGCACGCCTTCCTTGACCCGTTGCAGGTCGCGCTCGGGCAGCTGCGCACGCACGGCCAGCGTGGCGGGATCGGGGATCTCGGCCACGGTCTGGCCGCGCCAGACCTGCGAACCGACGTCGAACTTCTCGCCGTTCCAGTTGCTCTTGTGCATGATCACGCCGTCGCGCGGCGCGGGCAGGGTGAGCGCGGCGATCGAGGTCTGCAGGCGGGTGACGTCGGCCTGCGCCTGTTGCAGTTCCGCCGTCACCAGGCGCAGTTCCTGCAGGCGCTGTTCGGCGGCGGCGCGCTCGGCCTGCTGTGCCAGCACGGCCAGGCGCTCGGTGCGGCGGCGGTCCTCCACCAGCTTGTCGTAGTCCAGCGCGGCGATCAGTTCGCGCGGCTGCTGGGTCTTGCGGGCGGCCTTGTCGCGCTCGGCCTCGGCCTCGGCGGTGGCCAGGCGCTGGCTGCGCTCGCGCTCGGCCACGTCGAGCGTGAGGTTTTCCAGCTCGCGCTTCTTTTCCTGCAGCAGGCTCTGCTTCTCGGCCAGCTGGCGCACCAGTTCGTTGGTGTCGAAGGCGACCACGATCTCGCCCTTCTTTACCGTGCTGCCGTCGGGCGCCAGCCGGGTCAGGTTGAACTGCCACAGGCGGTCCACCGCCGGCGGCACCAGCTGCACGCTGCGCTGCGCGTAGACCTCGCCATCCACGCGCAGGGTGGCGGCGTGCGCCACCGGCAGGGCCGCCAGCAGCGCCAGCGAAAGCATGCAGACACGCGGGTTCATGGCGCCTTCCCCTGGCCGGCCGGCGCCTGCGCCGGGGTCGCGATCACGCGCACGCTCATGCCCGGCATCAGGGCCAGCGTGTGCGCGTCGAGGGTGATGTCGAGGGTGAAATAGCGGCCTTCGCCCCATTCCGGGCGCCGCTCGGGCGCGCCGGAGATGAAGGCGATGCGGCCGGTCACCTTGCGCCCCGGCACCGCATCGAACGCCAGCGTCACCGGCTGGCCGACGGCCAGGCCGCGACGGTCCGGTTCCAGCGCCCAGGCGCGTACGTTCATGCGGCCGCTGCTGACCACTTCGCCGGCCTTGCTGCCGGGCATGGTCGAGGAGCCTTCGTCGATGCGGCCGCCGATCCAGTTGTTGTTGAAGCCGTGCACGACCACGCCGTCGCGGTCGGCGACCACTTCCGACGTACGCACGAGGGCGGCGTGGTAGTCGCGCTGCAGCACCAGTTTCTCGATCTGCAGGCGGCCGTCCTGCACGCGCCGCTGCACGGCGGCGTTGGCGGCAGCCAGGTCCTTGCGCTTCAGCGCGACCTCGCGGGTGGTGCGGTCCAGTTCGCCCTGGTGGCGGTCGTAGTCCAGGCCGGAGATCAGGTCGCGCGGAATGGTGGCGTCCAGCTTCGCGGCGGCCAGTTCCGCCTCGGCTTCCACCAGCGCCATCTCGGCCTGCACCGCCTTGACCTGCAGTTCGGCCACGTCCTTGGCGTCCTTGGCGCGGCCCTGTTCGATCTGCGCTTCCAGGTCGGGAATGCGGCTGGCGGACTGGCCGGGGTCGATGCGCAGCACCACCTCGCCCTTCTTCACCCGTTCGCCCTCGGGCACGTAGTAGCGGATCACCACCGGCGCGCTGTTCGACTGCGGGGTGAGGATCTGCTGCGCGTCGATCGCGCGCACTTCGCCGGTCAGCACCACGGCGTGCGCGGGAGCGGCGGCCAGGACCAGGGCCATCAGGATGGACTTACTGGAGCGCATCGGATTCCACCTTGCCGTCGCGCAGCTTCACCTGGCGCGGCGCGCGCCCGGCGATGTCGTTGTCGTGGGTCACCAGCACCACGGTCTGGCCGCCGGCATGCACTTCGTCGATCAGCGCCAGCACGTCGGCGGCGCTCTTCGAGTCGAGGTTGCCGGTGGGCTCGTCGGCCAGCAGCAGCGCCGGTTGCAGCAGCAGGGCGCGGGCGATGGCGGCGCGCTGCATCTGCCCGCCGGAGAGTTCGCTGGGGCGGTGGTCGCGGCGTTCGGCCAGGCCGACGCGGTCGAGCAGGGTGAGCGCGCGCTCGTGCGTGCCGGGCGGCGGCTGGCGGTGGAAGCGCAGCGGCAGCAGCACGTTCTCCAGCACGGTCAGCCGCGGCAGCAGGTGGAAGCTCTGGAACACGAAGCCGATGCGGCGGTTGCGCAGGTCGCTGCTGGCCTCGTCGTCGAAGCTGGCCACGTCGCGGCCCTCGAACCGGTAGGTGCCGCTGCTGGGGTGGTCCAGGCAGCCCAGGATGTTCAGCAGGCTGGACTTGCCCGAGCCCGAGGCGCCGGTGATGGCGACGAATTCGCCCTGTCCGATGTGCAGGTCCACCCCGGCCAGGGCCCGCACGGTCTGTCCACTCATGGCGTAGTGCCGCTGTACGCCCTGCAACTCGATCATCGTGTCCCCTTCGTTCCCTCGTGGTGGTCGACCGCCCCGGCCCGCCAGGGTTCCCGACCGGTGGGTCGGGGCGCGGGCGGCGGTCGAGTGTCCTGTGCGTCGAACCGAGAGCATCCCAGATGCCTGCGCGGGGGTGCAACCGCGGATGGTCGGGTGGGGCGGTGCTGCGGCCGGGTCCGGTGTGCGGTGCATCGGGTCGGTGTGCCGACATGCCGCGTGTTCATCCGCAGGCATTGGGTGTTCTTCTCCGCACGCCGTGTCGCCGGCGTGGTGCGCGGTGTTGCGTACCCCGCACGCGAGGTGTTCGACCCGGGATGCGGGGCAGCGAAGGCGGCGCTGCGGGTCGGCGACGCGAGGCGTGGGGTTCGGGCGTTGGTGGTCCGAGAGAGGAACGCGGACGTTCGGGGTGTGGACGCGGAGGCTCGTGTTCGCGATGCGGTGTGTGAGGCGATGGACGCGGCGTGCCGGGTTCCGAACTCGGACCGTGGAGATGCGGACGCGGTGGAGGGTGTCGGGAACATCGTGTGCGGGGTACGCCACGCGAACGCCTGTGTTCGTGACACGACGCGCCGGGTTTGAGAGGCCGGCGGTGCGGCATCGCACACGGCGCTCTCACATTATTGCGGCGCACACGCATCGCCGTGCACGACGCGTTAGCCTGTGCACGCCGCAGGACCGCGGCGGACCCTGACAGGGAATCAATCAAGGAGCGACGATGCGTCAGAACCTGGTGGACATTCACTTCGCGGCCGAAGCCGTGGCCGATATCGAACGCGCGCTGGACACGCTGGATGCGCGCCTGACCGAACTGAGCGCACTCACGCCCCGGCAGCGCCAGCGCATCACCAAGATGGGCAACACCTCGCGCGGTTTCTGCCTGCGGGCGCTGCAGGCGGCGCAGCAACACGCCGGCCTGATGCCGCGCGACTTCGACCTCGACGGCTGCACCCGCGACCTGGAGGCGATGGACCAGCTGCGCCCCTGGCGCCTGCGCATCGCCCACCTGCACCAGCGCCTGGCCGACACGGAAACAGCCCTCGGCAGCGACGTGATGACCAGCACGCTGGCGATCTACGCCGTGCTCAAGGCGGTGGGCGCGCGCGAAGGCGTGGACGAGCAGCTGAGGCTGTTGGGGGCGCGGTTTGCCAGGCCGAGAAGACGTGCAGATCGGGCGTCGACTCCCTCGCCCGAAGGAAGGCCAAGCGATGAGTAGGCATTCCAGCTCACGCAGACCGGGCCTCTGCTTGCGGATGGCCGCCGTGATTGCACCGGTGCTCTTGTCAGCGTGCGTGCTGTGCAAGGACGAGGTACTGACAGAGGTGCGGTCCCCGAGCGGGAAATACGTCGCCAAGGCAGGCAAGTACGGCTGCCTGACCAATACCGGCTTCTATGGGTTGGTCGAAGTCGAGGTCGTCGGCCCGGAACCCGACGTCAGCACAGCGAAGTGCGGCGATCCGGGCACAGGTGTTGCGAGTGTGCGTTTTGAGCTAGAGCAGCATGTCGAACTGCGCTGGGAATCGGACCGCGTACTGATTGTCCGAGTGCAGGGGATGCCGGAGCGAAAGGTCACGCAGACCAGCGGTTGCTTGAACGACGAGACGGTCGCGATCCGGATTGAGCAATGATGGCAAACGCCGCCAAGGCAAGGGGCGTAGGATGGGTTGAACCGTAGGCGATACCCATCACACTGAAGCCGGCCAGCCGATCGGCAGCCAAGTGTCGGGCACTGCATGCTCACATCGAGGCTTCCCACAACGGGACTTGACCGCGATGGGTATCGCCTGCGGTTCAACCCATCCTACCTGCTTGCTTAGTCCAGGCGTCAGACCCCACTGGAGATCAATGTGGAGTTTTTTAAGATCTACACCTCAGCGGTGCCAAATGCCGCGCGGACCTTGGACAAGCGTGTTGCTATCTTACCGCTCCTAGCAAAGATCAAATCCGAATCGGTCAGGGCATCTCTTTCCCATATTGAGCATCACCGCGAACTCAACTTCTGGGACTTTGGTGTTCGCGCAACGCCACAGCTTTCGGTCAACGATTCGGTAAAGATTATTTGTGGCACAACCTGCTACTCCGGCCGCCTCATCCACAAGATCAACGATCCAACCGGCGAGCTCGGAGACCAACTTGGTTGGGCCCGGCAGTTCAAGGCGCCATGGAGGAACATTTCCGTCCTATCCATCGACTCTGCCTCGCCCATCAGCGAGGCAGACATCAAGGCAATCTCCAGCAGCTCCCGGCAAACTGCGCCAAACTTCTACTCACCCGCAGCGCTTACGCGAAAGCCAGAAGCACTGATTGAGGGCAGCGTTGTCGAGCTGACTTTGTCGACTTATGAGAGAGATCCAGCTGCGCGAAGCGCTTGCCTCAATCACTACGGCACTCGATGCCAAGTCTGTGGCCTGGACTTCGGTGAGACATACGGCGAGCTCGGGCAAGGATTCATCCACGTACACCACATCACACCTCTGTCCCATGTACGGGAATCACACGTTGTTGATCCAACCAAGGACCTAGTCCCCGTTTGTCCAAACTGTCATGCAATGCTTCACATCAGAGACGGCGAGCCATTGTCAGTTGAGAGTCTTCGAGACATCCTTGCGGCGGGGTCCAACAATTTGTCCAAATCGAAGCCGTTGGGCAGCGCGTAGGATGGGTTGAGCCGCAGGCGATACCCATCGCTTCGGTCGTCGTCGTCGAGAACTCTGTTTGAGCAACGCCACGCCGGACGCTTCGTTCCTGGGTTTTCTTCCGCGTGATGGGTATCGCCTGCGGCTCAACCCATCCTACGAGGTTGCTTTCGGTTCCTTGACGCGGACCTGCCCCTTGATGACCATCCGCGTCATCATCCCGGAAACCGGGCCCAATCGTCATGGAGCTCATCAATGACCAAATGGATTTGTCCGACATGCGGACAACAGGTCTCGAGTGCGTGGGTGGTCTGCACCCAATGCGGATACGATTCGGAAAACAGGCCAAGCCCGGCAGGGAGCGAGGGCCCAACGACGTCGGCCTACCCGCCGTCAGCCTGCCTGCGCTGCCATTCGGCAATGAAGCCCGCCGGACAACTGAAGCTTCATGAGGGAACCAGGGCCTGGCCCTTCCTGTTCGGAGAGCTGGGCGAACTGTTCGTAAACCGGGAATCGTTCGACACCTTCGTCTGCGAGTCGTGCGGCAAGGTCGAGTTCTTCATGCCGGTCTCGGCGCGATGAGCCGCAGCGTGTGGCGTGAGTGGAGGCGCACCCTGCTCACCCAGCCTCCATATTTACGGTTCCCATCCATGGCTCAAGCACGAAATGCGACGCGGCCACTTTCGTGGCTTTGCCTGCTGCTGCTGTCCATGGCCTTCACTGGCTGTACGTCGTCGCTTCCACGCGATCACGCCGACCGCTTGGTCGCTGTGCGCGACGTACTGCTTGATTACCCGGAAGGCGAGATACCGTCGTCGAATTGGCCCCAAGCCGTGGCAGAGTTGAAGCCCAAGAGGGTCTACCGAAATGATGAAGGCCTCTACATCATCACGTATGAGTTCTTCGTCGAGCAGCGGGGCGTCTTCATCCTCGACCCGGCGTCCTCGTTCATTCCCTCGAAGCTTCAGGATCCGAGCTATGACGTGGTGATTGCGGGTGTTTTCTTCTACCGGAGCGCGGGTTAGCGGGATACCGGCTAATTGAGAGGCGCTACCGAACCAGCAAGCAACCCGGAAAGACCCGGGACGACAAGGGAGAACAGGTGAACTTCAGCGATCTCGAAAAGGCGGCACTCCAGTTGAACGCGCTGTACGAACAGCTCGAGACCCTGCGTTATGGCCGGGTCTGGACGACGCAGGAACTTGCGCTGGGCTTCGTGGGGGACGTGGGCGATCTGGCCAAGCTCATCCAGGCCGAGGCGGGCGTCCGGACCATCGACGACCACAAGGCGAAGCTCGGCCATGAACTGTCGGACTGCCTGTGGTCGATTCTGGTCCTCGCCGACAAATGCGGCATCGACCTGGAGGCGGAGTTCGTAAAGAACACCCGGGAGATCGGTGCGCATGTGGCGGGCGAGCTGGACGGTTATGCAAGTACCAGCTGATCAGGCCCGTCTGCAGGGTCCGCTTGATGGCAGGGTCCAAAGAAACTTGTCCAACTCATTAGATTTCGTCTGGCCCCTATCGTGATCTTCCAGCTACTGCTCAAGGACAATGGATCGCACATGACTGGTTCATGCGATCGTGTTGACGAGGCCAGTGGTGTGCCCACTTGCGGCACCTGCGGCTATCGCACAGCCTTGGATTTCACCAGTGCGATGTTTCGGCTACGCAAACGATACTTCGATGTGTCTTGCTGCTATGACGGCGCAATCATCGTCAGCGACCGTTTTCGGGTCGTCTACCAGTCACTTGGTGGCTCCAATATGCATTTCGGCAGTCTTCCAGCCACGCCAGGTTTCTACCATCTCAAATGCAGCAAGCCTGTTCCCTTGGATTACGCTGCTATGGGCACGACGCGTTCGAGACTATGCGGAGGATGCGGCCGCTACTTGGATGTTGTGGGTTGCACCCGAATCATTCTTGGATCCTCCGTCGACTTTCCGGAGAATGAACTGGGTTTTTCCGACTGGCATTTCGGTTCAAATAATGAGGCTAATCCGATTGTTCTTTGCGGAGCAGTTCTTGCATCGGCTATGCAATCATTCGGCCTCACTGGCATTGATTCGTTTGTGCAGATCTAACCATTGAGTCAAGCGAGAAGAATGGGGTGAGTCGCCGTCGGCTCAACTCATCTGAGTTAACAAAGGTCTGTCGAAGCACCACAACCAAGGGGGAACACCAGCATGGCCAGGGAAGATTTCGTTGCCGTTGCAGTACGCATTTTCGCGGTGTTCCTGCTGGTGACCGTGGCGCGTTCATTTCCGAGCGCGATGGCGCTGCTCGATCAGCCGGAACCGCGACTCTCGCTGGTGCTGGTCGGCGTGGTGTTGGCGGGCAGCCTGTCCGTGTGCGCGGTGCTCTGGTTCTTCCCGCTCACCATCGCCAGAAAGCTGCTGCCTGCGATGCGCGAGCCGCGCTCCGAGACCGCGATGAGCGGCTCGGTGGCGCTCTCGGTCGGGCTGACCCTGCTGGGCGTCTGGGTGTTGGCCTATGCACTGCCGGACGCGCTGTACTGGGCCACGCTGTTCCTGCTGTCCCGCCAGGTGGGCGCGGCGTACGTCCCGTGGGGTTACGAGCAGATCGCCAGTGTCGTCACCACGGTGGCGGAACTGGTGCTCGCCGCCTGGCTGATCTTCGGCAGCTCGGGCATCAAGCGGCTCATCCTCCGGTACCGTCACGGGCCGCTGGCGGATGTGGCCTGATCGCGCGCCATGTATCCGCTGCCGGAGTCGGACCGCATGGCGGAATCGTATCTCCGGGAAGAAGGGTAATCTGAACCCTGTTTCGTAACAGGAGCGAAGCCCATGTCCCGCTATCTGCATGACGCCGTCTTCTTTTCGGTACCGGCCCGGGCCGCGTATTTCGTGGTCGCGCTGCTCACCGTCGCGGTGGGGCACATCTGGGTGTACTGGCATGCCATCGAGACCGTCATGGACCTAGCGGCACCGGCCATGTTCCTGTTCCTTGCGTTCGCACAGCGGCGTGATGACGCGTTCGTCAAACTGAGCCTTGCAAGTTTGATCGTGCTGGTCGTCGCCATGCTGGCGGCGGCGAAGTGGATGACGATCCCGGCCTGAGACGATGACGGACGATGCACGACACGTGGCGTGGAAGCGCCGCCAGCTCAGGCAGACGCTCATCGCAACGGGCGTTGTTGGCGCCGTCATCGGACTGGTGCCGCTGTTGGTGGGCGTGTTGCTTGCTCCTACCGGGATCTTCGCAGGCGATCAGATACGACCGGTGTCCTTGCAGCTGATGGATGGAGCCCTGTTCCTCCTGGCGTCCATCGTGTTCTGCGTGGTGGTGTTCGGCTTGCTGCCGATGGTGCTGCACATCGCGTTCATCCGTTGCACGCGGTGGTGGACGGGACGCGACTGATCGTGATACGCGTCCTGTTCACTAAAAAGTTTGGTAACGCACGAGGCTTCAGCGCACCATGACCGCCATCCTATTGTTCATCCTGCCGATCGGTTTCTGCGTCATGGCGGCGGTGTTCCTGCTGGCCTCGCGCGGTGTGAACAGAAGGGGCGCGTGGCTGGGGCTGGTGGCGATCGTCCTGGCTGCGCCGTTCTTCTTCTGGCTGGGCGCGTTCTCCGAGCAATTCACCGCGGGGCAGTGCTACTCCAGCGCCATCCATTCGATCGCCAATGCCGTTGCCGCCACGGACGACCCGGCGGCGCTCGCCGGGCAGATCAGGGCGTTACCCCTTCATGGTTATGAAACGTCGTGTGTGCAGGTCGAGGCGGCCGCAGTGAAGCTTCCTCACGCGGACGTGCGCTGACAACGCGTGCGGCGGCGTGCGTGGTGGTGGGCGCATGTCGGTTTGTCGGTGGTGGTGGTACGTCAGGGCCAATGCGGCGTGTCGGCGTGCGGTCGCGACTGACGTCGCTCCTACAGCACCACGCGCCTGCCGCTCATCGGCGCGGCGCGCGCTTGCTCAGGCGGCGGTGGTTGGCTACGGCGATGCGGCGGTAGGGCTGCACGCCGGCGGTGGCCATCGAGATCAGTGCATCCTCGGCCGACGGCAGTGGCTTGGCGGCGAAGGCCCACGGCATCCAGAACGCCAGCGCGGTCTGCGTGGCGGCCGTGTTCAAGCGCATGGCGTAACCGGCCATCGCACCCCACGATTCCCAGGCTGCAGAAACCTTCTCGCTGGACATGCGCGTGAATTCGCGGCGGTCGCGTGCGGACGGGGTGGCACCGGCGGTGGCCATCTGCAACAGGCGTTGCGATACGACGGACGGGGCGGCCGCGCCCAGATCGATCAGTTGCGTGCCCAGGACACGTGCGGGGCTGCGCTTGCGGGGCATGGCGGTGTCTCGGTGGGAACGCCAGCATGCGTGGGCTGCCGTATGCGGTGGGTGAAGTGGATCGTCCTACTCGCTGACCGGTACTGCGAAAAGCTCGCGACTTACGTCGCTCCCACGAACGCCTCTTCCAACGGCAGAACCTCATCCTGGTTGAGGCGGATCTTCATCTCGCCTACGCCGGAGATGCGTTGGTAGGCGTGCGGTCGCGACTGACGTCGCTCCTACAGGAGGTGCGATGGCGCCGGAGCGCTCAGTCGGCGGGTACGGTGCGCTCTTGCGCCCAGTCGCGCAGGGCCTGTACCTGTTCGGCCATCAGTACGGACAGGGGGCGGGTGGTGCGGATCTCGTGCATGACGAGGTCGGTGTCGAGCGGTTTCTGTTCGGCGTGGGCGGCGTACAGGGCCGAGACGATGGCCTGTTCCAGTTCGGCGCCGGAGAAGCCGTTGGCCGCGGCGGCCAGTGCGGGCAGGTTGAAGGCTTCCGGGTCCAGCGCGCGGCGCGCCAGGTGCACGCGCAGCACCTCGACGCGGGCGTCGGGCGAGGGCAGGTCGACGAAGAAGATCTCGTCGAAGCGGCCCTTGCGCAGCAGTTCCGGCGGCAGGTCCTGCACCTGGTTGGCGGTGGCGACCAGGAAGACTTGTCCGCTGCCGGCACCGGCCTTGCGTTCGGCCATCCAGGTGAGCAGGTAGCCGAGCACGCGGCGCGAGACGCCGCCGTCCTCGCTGCCGCCGCTGGCCAGGCCTTTCTCGATCTCGTCGATCCACAGCACGCACGGCGCCAGCTGTTCGGCCGAGGCCAGCGCGGCGCGCAGGTTCTTCTCGGTTTCGCCATGGTACTTGTCGTACAGCGTGCCGAAGTCCAGCCGCAGCAGCGGCACGCCGAAGCCGGCGGCGGTGGCCTTGGCCAGCATCGACTTGCCGCAGCCCTGCACGCCGAGCAGCAGCACGCCCTTGGGCAGGTCCAGGCCCGGCGGCGGATTGCCGGCTACGAACACCGCGCGGCGCTGCTCGATCCAGCGCTTCAGCCGCGAGGCGCCGGCGACGTCGGCGAACTTCGCGGTGTCGTATTCGTAATGCAGGTGGCCGCTGCGGTTGAGCAGTTCGAACTTCAGCTTGTTCAGCGCCGGCAGGTCGCTGGCGGTCAGCGCGCCGTCGGCGAAGATCAGCTGGCGGGCGATGCGGCGCGCGTCGACCAGGCTCAGGCCCTGCAGGTTGCGCACGATCTGCTTGACCGCCTCGCCGTCGGCTTCGACGCGGCGGCCGCCGTGCTCGCGGGCATAGTGGTCGGCTTCCTCGCGCACCATCTTCAGCAGCGCGGCGCCGTCGGGCAGGCGTGGGTTGAAACGCACGGCGAGGGCGTCCAGTTCGGCCGGCAGTTCGATCTTCGCCCCGACCAACACCACCACGTGCGGCAGGCTGTGGCGGCGCTGCAGGATGTCGCGCAGCTGGCGCTGGCTGCTGGCGTAGCCCAGGTAGGGGTGGAAATCGAGCAGCAGGTAGATGCCGCGCTGCTCGGCCTGCTTGATGGCCTGCAGGGCGGCGCTGGCGTCGGGCGGGCCGACGGCCTCGTCCTCGCGGTCCATGTCCAGCCGGCGCAGGCCCTCGGTGATGCTCCAGCGGAACAGCGCCCGCCACACCTGGCCCAGGGCCTGCCGGAACAGGTCCACCACGCGGCCCTCGTCCTGGGTCTCGATGACGATCAGCGGGGTGTTGGCGCGGATCAGCGCGGTGAGGTCCTGCAGCTCGTTCATGGGGTGTCCGGTCCGTGGGGACGGGAAAGATAGCAGGGGGGCGGGAATGGGGAATGGGGAATAGGGAATGAATTGTTTTGGGGCCGGTAGCTGCGTGGACCTGCGGAGCAGGTCGCCCGATGGACGTCGTTCGTCTGGCACGTGCTCGCTCCGGCTGAGGCCGA
>NZ_JAKZBW010000042.1:0-25228 GCF_022539275.1 Pseudoxanthomonas sp. LH2527
TGGCGAGCTTGCTCTCCCGCGGTCGTAGCACCCAAGGTGTGACGCTCGACCACGCCGGCTCTCGGCATCTAATCTGGCAGATCGCCAAGAGATAAGGGTGCCGAAGGCGGGTGAGGGGCGAACGGAGAGGAAGTGCTTCGGCGCCCGGTGGGTTACCGCGCCCTGCCCCTCATCCGCCCATTCGGGCACCTTCTCCCCGCTATCGCAGGGAGAAGGAGACGTTCAACGCGGAATCGCGAACTGGCTGGCCTCGACGCTCCCCGCGCCGCGCGGCTGCGCGCTGATCAGCGCATTGGCCGGCAGTTCCCGGCTGCCATCCAGCGTGGCGTCGACCTGGTCCAGGGCCGCATAGACATAAGGCAGCAGCGGGACATAACGGGCGCCGTACGCCGGCAGGGCGAGGAAGCCATCAAAGTGCTGCGCATGCCGCACCTGCCAGTAGCGCACGTCGGGGTTGGCGGCGCGTGCGGCCTCCACGTACGGCACGCTGGAGAAGGCCGGCGGCACCAGTCCATCGTCCAGACCATGGATCACCACCACCGGGCGGCGCGTGCGCGGGAAGCGGGCCGCGGTCTGCGCGATGCCGGCCTGCACCCGGCGTGCATCGTCGCTGCTGCCGGTCTGCAGCGCGCGCAGCCACTGCAGGCCCGGCAGGGTGAAGTCCGGCGCGGCGAGCTTCGTGTCGACGATACCGACCCCGGCCCCCGGCGGAATGCCGCTGCCCTCAGACCACCACGCGGCACGCTCGGCGGCACTGGCGGCGCGCGCGCTGAAATCGGCGTTCTGCGCCGAGAATGCAAAGCCGCACGGATGCTCGCCCACACCGTAGCGTCCGTACGCGGAGGCGTATGTCACCGCGACCGCGCGCCACAGGTCGAAGCCGACGCTCAGCGCGCCGGCGACGAGCGCCTCGTCGGTCCAGCCGTTCGCCTTCAACTGCGCGCGTGCCGACGCGGCCTGCGCCTTCGCGTCCGCACCGGTCACCAGGCCGGCCGCTTTCAACGTGGCGCAGCGCGCAGCCCACAGCGGTTCGACCTGCGCGCGCAGCGGCGGCTGCGGCAGCGAATCCGCCGGCAGGTCCAGCAGCGCGCACGGCATCAGCAAGGCGGCTTCGGTGGTGTAGTCGTACAGCGAACGCGCCCCCGGTGCATCGGCCGCATGGATGTTGGGCTCGCCGGCGACCACCGCGTCCAGCCAGCCGCCCTCTTCTTCGCTGGCACGCAGCACCGCGCCGCCACCATTGGAAATGCCCACGGCGATCACGCGGGTGTTGTCGAAGCGGAACGGCGCGGCCTGCGGAAAGGCCTGGTCGAGCGACGCCAGCGCAAACTCGGCGGCCTGCTTCACGTGCCGGCCCCAGTCCGCTTCCGGATTGTCCTTGGAATGCGCGTGCTTGACCGCCACGCCACTGGCGCCGACCGGTGCGTCGGGCACGAAAGCGAGCTGGTCGACACCCAGTTCGCCGATCGTGCCGTCCTCGCGCGCGCCGCGCTGTTCGTCCAGATCGAAGTAGTCGGTGCCCGCACCCTTGTCGGTATAGGCCACGGCACAGCCCTTCGGCAGTGCCCACGGCGCCGCCACGGCGATGGCGCCGTAGACACCGCGCGAGCCCGACGAGGCGGTGACGACGATGCAGCGCTTTCTGATGTCGAAATTGTCCGGCACCTGCACTAGCACGCGATGCGGCTGGGACGCACCCGGCACTTTCGCCAGTGCGGAATACTCGCGTCCCGGCACGCTGGCCACGCTGCCGTAGGCCTGGCCGTAACCCCCGGTCAGCGACAGGTCGGCGATGCCGCGCCAGTTCGCCCAGACCGCGCGGCGGCGCAGTTCGGCCGGGGTCGGCTGGGCCGGGTTCGCGAACGCGGGCGCCGCCATCGCGCGCAGACCGTCCAGGCCCAGGCCGGCGGTGAGCAGGTCGTCGCTGCCACGGTGCTCGGTGACGCGCTGGGGCTGGATCATGTGGGCCACCGCTTCAGGCTTGGGGGGCGCGCTGCTGCAGGCCGCCAGGGCCGCGCCGAGCAACACACCACAGGAAATGCGTGTCTTCGCGTTCATGCGTGGAAAGCATCCAAGGTTCCGGTCAATGCCACGAAACTACGCTTCGCGGGAAGCGCCGTCATCGTACTTTGGTACCACGAAGCGCGCGCGCCTGCCTGCTACCCTAGCGACGACACGCAGGAGTTCCCCATGCAGCCCACCCACACCCTCCTCATCACCGGCGCCGCCAGCGGCATCGGCGCCGGCATCGCCGCGCAGCTGGCCGAAGCCGGCCGCCACGTGATCGTCAGCGACCTCAACCTCGAGGCGGCCGAAGCGGTTGCCACGCAGATCCGCGCCGAAGGTGGCTCCGCCGAGGCGGTCGCCCTGGACGTCACCTCGCAGGACAGCATCGACGCCGCGCTGGCCACGATCTCGCGGCCGATCGACGTGCTGGTCAACAACGCCGGCCTGCAGCACGTCTCGCCGCTGGAGGACTTCCCGATCGAGAAATGGGATTTCCTGGTGCAGGTGATGCTGGTCGGCGTGGCCCGCCTGACCCGCGCGGTGCTGCCCGGCATGCGCGAACGCGGCTTCGGCCGCATCGTCAACATCGGCAGCATCCACGCCTTGGTCGCCAGTCCGTACAAGAGCGCATACGTCGCCGCGAAGCACGGCCTGGTCGGCTTCTCCAAGGTGCTGGCACTGGAAACCGCCGACACCGACATCACCATCAACACGGTCTGCCCCAGCTACGTGAAGACCCCGCTGGTCGACAAGCAGATCGCCGACCAGGCGCGCACGCGCGGCATCTCCGAGGCCGACGTGGTCAGCCAGGTGATGCTGAAGCCGATGCCGAAGGGCGTGTTCATCGGCCTGGACGAACTGGCCGGCATCACCGCCTTCCTCACCTCGCCTGCCGCGCGCAACATCACCGGCCAGACGATCGTCGTGGACGGCGGCTGGACCGTGCAGTGAGCATCGGACCTTGAAGATCCGCGTCCCGTCGAGAACATGCAGCCTGCTTGCAATCATCGTGCTCGCAGCCTGTAGCGAATCGGCGCCGGAACATCCACTTCGCATCGAGCTCGGACGTCTGTCCGGCTCTCAGGCCAAAGCCTGCGGTTGGGTCGCCGCAGGAGGGGAAACTGACGCAGGTTGGGCCTGTGCCCAAGCGGCCGATGCCGCCGGGCAAGCGTTCTGGTTTGCAATCCAGGGACACGGCGTCGACTCCGAGGTGTGGGATGCGATTGGACGCGACGCGCACGGCATGCGCTACCACCTGCAATACGACTCCAATCCCTATGGCGAAGCGTCGCTGATGCCTCGCTACTTCCGCGACACCTGCCTTGGAGCGTTCCGCGTGAGAAAAGACGAAGGCACTCGACTACAGTGCTCAAGGGCAAGGATAGAGACTCGCCAGATGCAGGCACCCGCCCAATGACTCACGCCGAATGCCCAACCTCCTGATCGCCGACGACCATCCCCTGTTCCGCGCCGCGCTGCGTGGTGCGGCCGCCGATGCCGTGGCGCAGCTGACAGTGCGCGAGGCCGAATCACTGGACGGCGTCATCGCCACGCTGGAAGCGCACGACGACATCGACCTGGTGCTGCTCGACCTGCACATGCCGGGCAACCACGGGCTTGCGGGACTGGCGGCGATCCGCGCGCAGTTCCCCGCGGTCGCGGTGGTGGTGGTGTCGGCGAACGACGACCCACGCGTCGTGCGCCGTGCGCTGGACCATGGCGCCGCCGGTTACCTGCCGAAGAGTTCGGGGCTGGACGAGCTGCGCGATGCCATCCGCAGCGTGCTGGCCTGCGAGCAATGGCTGCCGGCCTCCCTGCGCGGTGCCGTGGCCCGCTCGCAGTCCTCCGCACACGACACCGACCTGGCCGCGCGCCTGGCCAGCCTGTCGCCGCAACAGTTCCGCGTACTGACGCTGGTGGCCCAGGGCCTGCTGAACAAGCAGATCGCCGACCGCCTCGACGTGCAGGAACGTACGGTAAAAGCCCATCTCTCCGCGATCTTCGACCGCCTCGGCGTACGCAACCGCACCCAGGCCGGCGTGGTGCTGCGCGAACTGGAACTGGCGGATCCTGCACGGCAGATCGAATAAGCCCGGATCGTCATCCCGGCGCAGGCCGGGACCCAGAGACTTTCGCTTCCCCTGCATGACGGCAACGCAAGTCGCTCGGTCCCGGCTTGATCCGCCATTCGGCGGTTGAAAGCCGCCGGGATGACGGGACCCCTTCGCCCTTGGGGACGTCATCCCAGCGCACGCTGGGATCCATCTGCGCTTTTGCGGTTGCTTTGGGTTGGACGTACACCAAACAAGATCAAGATGGGTCCCAGCGTTCGCTAGGACGACGGTGTGGGAATCGTCATCCCGGCGCAGGCCGGGACCCAGTGCCTTTCGCTTCCCCTGCATGACGGCCACGCACGTCTCTGGGTCCCGGCTTGATCCGCCATTCGGCGGTTGAAAGCCGCCGGGATGACGGGACTCCCTTCGCCCTTGGGGACGTCATCCCAGCGCAAGCTGGGATCCATTTGCGCTTTTGCGGTTGCTCTGGGCTGGACGCACACAAAACAAGAGCAAAATGGGTCCCAGCGTTCGCTGGGACGACGGCGCGGGATTCGTCATCCCGGCGCAGGCCGGGACCCAGTGCCTTTCGCATCCCTCGCACGATGACGACGCAAGTCTCTGGGTCCCGGCTTGATCCGCCATTCGGCGGTTGAAAGCCGCCGGGATGACGGAACTCCTTTCGCCCTTGGGGACGTCATCCCAGCGCACGCTGGGATCCAAGTTGCTTCTTACGGTGGTTTCGCTTGGGATCTGATACGACGCACTGGAATGCTACGAAGCAAGAGCAAGATGGGTCCCAGCGTTCGCTGGGACGACGGCTGCGGATTCGTCATCCCGGCGTAGCCGGGACCCAGTGTCTTTCGCTTCCCTCGCACGATGACGACGCAAGTCTCTGGGTCCCGGCTTGATCCGCCATTCGGCGGTTGAAAACCGCCGGGATGACGGCAATCCGGCATTGCGTGAAACCTTCATCGCCGTGAGACCGTCATTGGCGATGATCATAATTTCGCCACACATCTTGACAGCCTTGCGCCGCAACGCGCGCCAATGCTTATCCACATGTTGGTCGACAGACCATCCACACCCGGTGTGGACAACCCGAAGACCGTACCGTCATGGCATGGTCAAAAATTCGCCACACATCTTGACAGGCTTGCACCACAAGGCGCCGGCGCGGTTATCCACACGGTTTCCCACGCGCTCTCCACATGCCGTGTGGACAAGCGGATGGCGTGGAACACAGGGCGCCTCACTGTAGGAGCGACGCGAGTCGCGACCGCGGACTTGCGGCGACCTGATTCGTGGAGGGCATGGATCGGGAGAAACGGGATCCGCGGCATCCCTGCTCATCCAGCATTCGGCGATCCTCCTGCCTTCCGGTCGTGACTCGCGTCGATCCTACAGAGGGAAGCCGGCGCTCGGGCAGTCTCAGATGCGAGAGTAATCCCACGACACCATGCGGCCGTCGCGGTACGGCATGACACCATGAAAGCCGCGCGGATCGGCATCGAAGACCAGCGGCAGGAAGTGGCGGTCGCCGTCCCACAGCGGCAGGTCCATGATCTTCTCCACCGGCACCCACTCCAGCGTGCCTTCCGGATTGCGCTCGAACGGCGTTCCGCTGTAGGCCGTGACCACGAAGAGGAAACCCAGCCAGTCCTCGCCGTGCTTGCCGAAGCCCGGCCAGCTGATGGTGCCGCGCAGGCGCATCTCGTCGCAGGTGATGCCGGCCTCCTCGAGGATCTCGCGCCGCATGCCGGCCACCACGTCCTCGTCGCGCTCGATCTTGCCGCCCAGGCCGTTGTACTTGCCCAGGTGCTGGTCGTCGGGGCGCGCATTGCGATGGATCAGCAGCACCTGCGAGCGGTCAGGCGACAGCACGTAACCGAGGGTGGCAACGATGGGGGTGTAGGGCATGGGAACGGTGTCCACGGCAAAGCGCGGAATTTTACCCGCTTCCCTCCGTCATCCCGGCGGCTTTCAACCGCCGAATGGCGGATCAAGCCGGGACCCAGTGCCTTCTGCGCAACCACGAATCCCGGGGAGCGAGTCGCTGGGTCCCGGCCTTCGCCGGGATGACGGAACTTCTTCCACCCCTTGAGGACGTCATCCCAGCGCACGGTGGGATCCATTGCGTTCTGCAGTTGCCCAGCGTTGGACGTGCGCCAAACAAGAGCAGGATGGGTCCCAGCGTTCGCTGGGACGACGGTGGCTGCTACATCCATACGAATCCCGGGGAACAAGTCAGTGGGTCCCGGCTTTCGCCGGGATGACGGAACACCTTTCACCCCCGCGGCGTCATCCCAGCGCACGCTGGGATCCATTGTGTTTTACAGCTGCCCTGCGTTGGACGTACGCCAAACAAGAGCAGGATGGTTCCCAGCGTTCGCTGGGACGACGGTGGCTGCTAAATCCACATGAATCCCGGGGAACAAGTCACTGGGTCCCGGCTTTCGCCGGGATGACGGGACTTCTTTCGCCCCTGGGGACGTCATCCCAGCGCACGCTGGGATCCATTGTGTTTTGCAGTTGCCCTGCGTTGGACGTGCGCCAAACAAGAGCAGGATGGGTCCCAGCGTTCGCTGGGACGACGGTGGCTGCTACATCCCCGCAAATCCTGGGAGGCAGTCGCTGGGTCCCGGCTTTCGCCGGGATGACGGAACTTCTTCCGCCCCTCGAGGATGTCATCCCAGCGCACGCTGGGATCCATTTGCGCTTCTTGCGGTTGCTCTGCGTCGGATCTGATCCAACGCGCTGGAATGCTACGAAGCAAGAGCAAGACGGGTCCCAGCGTTCGCTGGGAAGACGGTGCCCGTTACATCGCCCGCGCCGCCAGCAACCGGTCCAGCACCGACTTCAGCGCCAGCGGCCGCACCGGCTTGGCCAGCAGCGGCAGTTCGGCATCGCGCACGGCGCGGCGGACCGCTTCGGTCTGGTCGGCGCTGAGGATCAGGCAGGGACGGTGGCCGTGCGAGGCACGCAGGCGCTGGGCCAGCGCGACGCCGGTATCGCCATCGTCCAGGTGGTAATCGAACAGCCACAGGTCGGCCGCCTGCGCGCGCAACGCGTCTTCTGCGGCAGCGCCGGCGCGGGCGGTGGCGACGCGACATCCCCACCCTTCGAGCACCTGCTGCAAGGCGGACAGCGCAACGGGATCGTTGTCGACCGCAAGTACATGGCGACCGGCGAGGCCCGGCTTGCCGAACGCCACCGGCGCGGCAACGGGTGCGGTCACCCGCGCCAGATCGACCGCGAAGACAGTGCCGCGTCCCACCCGGCTGCGCAGCGACAGCGGCGCGTCCAGCAGCGCCGCGATGCGGTCGGCGATGGACAGTCCCAGGCCCAGGCCCTGCCCCGGCACATCGTCGCCGCGCCGGAACTCCTCGAAGATGCGCCGCTGGTCGGCCTGCGCGATGCCCGGGCCGGTGTCCCATACCTCCACGCGCACGTCGTCGCCGGTACGGCGCACGCCCAGCCGCACGCCCCCGCGCGCGGTATAGCGCACGGCGTTGGCGAGGAAGTTCTGCAGGATGCGCCGCAGCAGCTGCGGGTCGGTATGCACCCACGCCCGCGTCGGCACCATGGCGAACGACAGGCCGCGCTCGTGCGCCAGCACGCGGAACTCCGACGCCAGCGGTTCCAGTACCTCCATCAACGGCAGGTCGCGCGGCTCCGGCAGCAGGCCGCCCGCTTCCAGCCGCGACATGTCCAGCAGGCCGGTCAGCAGGTCGGTGGTGGAATCCAGCGCGCCGCGCACCTGCAATGCGGTCTCGCGCTGGCGCGGCTCCGGCAGCTGCTGCGACAGCGCATCGGTGAACAGTTGCGCCGCATGCAGCGGCTGCAGCAGGTCGTGGCCGATCGCGGTCAGGAAGCGGCTCTTGGCGTCGTTCGCGTGCTCGGCTTCGCGCTTGGCATGCTCCAGCAGTGCCGTGCGCTCGACCACGCGCTGCTCCAGCGTCTCGTTGGCCTGCTTCAGTTCGCGCTCGGCCTGCCGCGACGCGGTGACGTCGGTATAGGTGGCCACGAAACCGCCGCCCGGCATCGGATTGCCGCGGATCTCCACGATGCTGCCGTCGGGAAAGACGCGCTCGGTCAGGTGCGGCGTGCCGGCGCGCATGAAAGCGAGCCGCCGTTCCAGCGCACGCTCGTCCCACCCGCGTTGCGGCATGCGCTGCAGCGCCCAGCGGGTCAGGTCGGCGATCGGCCGCCCCACCTGCAAGACCTCCGGCGGGAAGCCGAACATCTGCGCGTAGCGCCGGTTCCATGCCACCAGCCGCTGCTCGCGGTCGATCACGCTGATGCCCTGGCTCATGTTCTGCAAGGCCGCTTCCAGCACTTGCTGGTTGAAGCGCAGGTCCTGCGAGACCTCGCCGACGATGGCGGCCACGGTTTCCAGGTCGCCGCTTTCGCGCCGCGCCGCATCCAGCAGCAGGCGCGCCGACGCCGAACCGAGTACGGCTGCCAGTTCGCGCTCCAGCCGTGCCTCGATGGGTGCCGGAACCGGGCCGCTGCGGGGCGCATCGGACAGCAGTTCCTCCACGCGTTCGCGCGAGAGGAAGCGACGGCCGGCATCGCGCAGCGTCTTCGCATCGAAACCACGGCTGTCGGCGCGGCGCGGCGCGCTGCCGTGCCAGCCCGTCACCAGGAACGTCACTGCGGTGCCGAGGAACAGGCTGACGCCGACCGCCCGACCCAGCCGGCTCCAGCCGGTCAGGCCGAAGAAGCCATCGGGCGACAGGCTGGCCAGACCGAACGGACCACTCTGCAACCACGCCGGCGCCACGCCGCGCGCATCCATCGCCACCGGCAACAGCAGCAGCCACATCCAGACGGCGAACGCGGCGACGATGCCGGCGATCACCGCGCGCGGCGGCGTCTGCGGACGCCAGATCGCAAACCCCAGCGCCGGCGCCAGCGTGGCCAGCGCCGAGAACGACACCGCGCCCACGTCGGCCAGCGCGTCGTTGCCGGCGACCAGCCGGCTGTACGCCCATGCCAGCAGCATCACCGCCACGATGCCGACGCGGCGTTGCGCCAGCACCGCACCACGCAGGTCGCCGCCGCGACCGCGCAGCCAGCCGCCGCGCAGCAGGCCGGGCGCCAGCCAGTGGTTGCCGATCATCAGGCTGAGCGTCAGCGTGCTGACCACCACCATGCCGGTGGCCGCGCTCAGGCCGCCGAGGAAGGCCAGCAACGCCAGGCCCTGGTGGCCTTGCGACAGCGGCAGTGCCAGCACGTAGAGATCGGACGGTACGGCATCGCCGAACATCGCCCCGCCCGCCCGCGCCAGCGGCAGCAGCGGCGCGGCCATCAGCACCATGTACAGCGGGAACAGCCAGCGCGCGGTGCGCACGTGGCGCTCGTCGCGGCATTCCACCACGCCCACGTGCACCTGGTGCGGCAGGGTGAACATCGCCAGCACGCCCAGTGCCACCAGCGGCAGGAACCCGTAGGTGGTGGACGGCGGTGCCGAGGGCACCGGCGGCGCCGGCGGCAGGTCCGGCAATCCGAACCAGACGAACAGCCCCAGCGCCAGCATCGCCGCCAGCTTGAACAGCGACTCGAACGCCATCGCCAGGATCAGCCCGCGGTTGTGTTCCACCGCACTCGCGCGTCGCGTGCCGAACAGCATGGCGAACACCGCCATCGCCAGCGCCACGTACAGCGCGCTGTCCTGCCACGCCGGCAACGCGTCATTGCCGGGCGAACGCGTGAGCAGCGCGAAACTCATCGCCACCGCTTTCAGCTGCAGCGCGATGTAGGGAATCAACCCCAGCGCGGCGACCAGCGTCACCGCCGCGGCCAGCCAGCCGTCCTTGCCCAGCCGCGTGGCGATCAGGTCGGCCAGCGAGGTGGCGTTCGACTCGCGCGCCATCCGCACCAGCCGCACCAGCAGGAACGCACCGAACACGTACAGCAGGATGGTGCCCACGAAGGTCGGCGGCAGCGGCCAGCCATAACGCGCCGCCTGCGTCACCGTGCCGAAGAACGTCCATGACGTGCAGTACACCGCCAGCGACAGTGCGTAGATGTACGGCCATTGCACCGCCAGCACATGCGGCCGACGCTCGGCATACAGCGCCGTACCGAACAGCACGCCCAGCCACAGCAGCCCCGCCAGCACCACCATGCCGACGCTCAGCATGCAGCCCCCCACGTAGCGTGCGCTGCGCGCACGACCTCGCGATGCTCCCATCCATGCGAAGAAAGCACGGTAGCGTCCGACGCCGCCTCGCCACCGGACCAAACGGGATGCGTGGAGGCTTCCGTTGTCGTGCGCACGGCGCACGCTACCTCGTCGGCGATGCTCGCGGACGCGAGACCCACAGCGAAGACCCGACCCACCGTAGCGTGCGCCATGCGCACGACCTCGCGATGCCGGACTCCACGCGAAGACAGCCCGGTCGCGTCCAACGCCGCATCACGGCTCGAACCCACATGAAGCATGAAAGGTTCCGTGGTCGTGCGCATGGCGCACGCTACGTGGCGGAAACGCCGACGCGACGACACGCAACCCACCGTAGCGTGCGCCATGCGCACGACCTCCCGATCCCCGAACCGGCACATCGGCCCCACCGCGACATTCGACGCAGCGTCGCAGCCGGGCCGTGCGAGGCGCATGGCGGATTCGGCGATGCGCGCAGCGCACGCGACAGGACGGGATGGCATGCGCGGGAGCATAACGCAGCAACGGCGGGCTTTCGCCCGCCGTTGCCGTTCCCGCATCGTCGTCCTGCGCGTGCTCAGAAGTCGTAGCGCGCGGTCAGGCTGTACTGGCGCGGCGGGCCGTAGAAGCCGGACAGGACGCCGAGCGCCGCCTGCAGGTTGTAGCCGGTGGTGCGGTATTCCTCGTCGGCCAGGTTGGTTCCCTGCAGCGAGAACGTCCACGCGTCGTTCGCGCGCCAGACCACGCCGGCGCCGAGCAGGCCATAGCCGGGCTGCTTGATCGCCTCGCTGAGGTCGGTGGTGGGATAGACCTCGGACTGGTAGGAGTAGGTCACCCGCGCGGACAGGTTGCCGCCATTGGCGAGGTCGGTGCGGTACTCCACGTTGAGCGCACCGGAGAACTCCGGGGCATTGGTGAAGTACTGCGTGTCGGCGACATTGACCCCGCCGGTGATGAACTCGTCGTACTTGGCATCCAGCCAGGCCAGGTTGCCGCTGATCAGCCAGTTCGCCGTCGGCAGGAACTGGTATTCCACTTCCGCGCCGTTGACGTTGCCCTTGCCGGCGTTGGTGAAGTCGCCAAAGAACTGCGGGTTGCCGTTGCCGTCGATGTACTGCGTGAACACCGACAACTGGATGTCCTCGTACTTGTTGTGGAACGCCGACAGGTTCAGGAACAGGCGCTGATCGAGGAACGACATCTTGCTGCCCACCTCGAAGCTGTCGACGCTCTCGTCGTCGAACGGCTCGCCCGAGCGCGGCACCGCCGTGGTGTTGGCGCGGATGTTGTAGCCACCCGACTTGAAGCCGCGCGACGCCAGGCCGTACACCATGATGTCCGGCGTGACCTGGAAGTCCAGCGAGACCTTCGGCGAGACGTTCTTGAAGTTGATGGTCTTGTCGAAGTTGGCGGCCACCACGCCGTTCGGCACCGTGAACGTGGCATTCGTGTAGCCGATGTTGTAGGCCACCGCATGCTTGTCCTCGTCGGTGTAGCGGGCGCCGACGTCCAGCTTCAGGCGCTCGGTCAGGTCGAACGTCCAGTCGGTATAGACCGACACGCTGCTGGTGTTCACCACGCCCTGGGTGTCGCCGAAGCTCAGGCCGAAGAAGTTGTTCAGCACCTGTCCGCCGGCATCGCCATCGAAATGGTAGATGCCGACCACGCCGCGCGCGCGACCGCCGCCATCGTAGTTGGCCTGCACTTCATTGGTCACCTGGCTGTCGCTGTAGAACGCCTTGACGTCCGCGACCGGGAACGGGGTCATGTCGAAATCGATGTTGGTCTCGGTATCCGACTCGCGCTTGGCGACGACGTACTTGAACGCCCAGTCCTCGTTGGGACGCCAGTTCACGGTCGCCGACAGTCCCTTCATCTCGGTGTCGTTGACGTTGGGCATGGCGCTGTAGATGTCGTAGCGGCTGTCCATCGGCGTATAGGCCGACAGGCCCGGGAACAGGAAGTTCGCCGTCGGGCTGGTGTTGACCGACAACAGCTTGCCGCCGCGCACGCCGGACTGGTCGTCCAGGTAGTCGAAGGCGAACTGCACGTCGAAATCGTCCTGCGAGTACGCGCCCAGCTGCATGCGGACCGCATTGATCTCCTTGTCGCTGATCTCCTGGCCGTTGAACCTGTTCTCGCCGACGCCGTCGCGGTTCATGCTGGCCACCGACACGCGGCCGCGCAGGCCGCTGTCCTTGCCGCCGATCTCGCCACCCAGCGCGGCCTTCACGTCCAACTGGTTGTAGTTGCCCACGGTGACCGAGGCGAAGCCGGTGGTCTCCTGCGGCAGGCCGCGCGAGATGTACTTGATCGCGCCGCCGATGGTGTTCTTGCCGTACAGCGTGCCCTGCGGGCCGCGCAGCACTTCGATGCGCTCCACGTCGAACACGTCCAGCAGCGCGCCCTGCGGACGGGCGATGTACACGTCGTCCAGGTAGATGCCCACGCCCGGGTCCACGCCCCACAGCGGATCGGCCTGGCCCACGCCGCGGATGTAGGCGGTGACCGTGCTGGTCGAGCCGCGCGCGGCATAGACGGTCAGGTTGGGCACCTGCGCGTCCAGGTCGCCCAGGTCCTTGATGTTGAGCTTGTCCAGCGTCTCCGGCGTGAAGGCGGTGACCGCGACCGGCACGTCCTGCAGGGTTTCCTCGCGCTTGCGCGCGGTCACCTTGACCGAATCGAGCGTGGTGGCGTTGGTGGCGGGCGTGCTGGCGGTCGTTGCGGCGTCCTGCGCCCACGCCACCGGCATGGACGACAACAGGACACAGCCGATGGCCAGGCTCAGGTGCTTGCGCTTCATGGGTCTCCCCCTCCCGGGTATGACAGAGCGGCGGACGGATGCCGCCGATTGCAGCGAACACTAGGGCCGGGGCCGCGCGGGCGGCATCGTACCTTCGTACAGTGGGCCGGGCACCGGGCCGCTGCCGATACTCGCCGCACCGAAACCGGCGCTTGGCCGAGGAGTGCTGGATGTCGTTCCTGATCGTGCTGGCCGCGCTGTGCTTCCTGATGTTCGTGGCCTACCGCGGCTACAGCGTCATCCTGTTCGCGCCCATCGCGGCCCTCGGCGCGGTGCTGCTGACCGATCCCTCGCTGGTCGCGCCGATGTTCACCGGCCTGTTCATGGACAAGATGGTTGGCTTCCTGAAGCTGTATTTCCCGGTGTTCCTGCTGGGTGCGGTGTTCGGCAAGCTGATCGAGATCTCCGGCTTCTCCAAGGCGATCGTCGCCGCCACCATCAAGGTGGTCGGTGCGCAGCGCGCCATGCTGTCCATCGTGCTGGTCTGCGCGCTGCTGACCTACGGCGGCGTGTCGCTGTTCGTGGTGGTGTTCGCGGTGTATCCGTTCGCCGCCGAGCTGTTCCGCCAGAGCAACATTCCCAAGCGGCTGGTGCCCGGCACCATCGCGCTGGGCGCGTTCACCTTCACCATGGACGCGCTGCCGGGCACGCCGCAGATCCAGAACATCATTCCCACCTCGTTCTTCGGCACCACTGGCTGGGCCGCGCCGGTGCTGGGCACGCTCGGTGGCGTGTTCATCCTGATCGTCGGCATGAGCTACCTGGAATGGCGCCGCCGCGTGGCCGCGCGCAACGGCGAGGGCTATGCCGGCAACGACGAGCTGCGCAACGAGCCGGAGCCGTTCAAGGGCGACCGGCTGGCGCATCCGCTGGTCGCCATCCTGCCGCTGCTGCTGGTGGGCGTGGCCAACTTCCTGTTCACCCGCTGGATTCCCGGCTTCTACGGCGAGACGCAGTCGTTCGTGCCGGCGGTGATCGGCAGCCCGGCGCCGGTGGTGCAGGACGTGGCCAAGGTCGCCGCCATCTGGGCCGTGCAGGGCGCGCTGCTGGTGGGCATCGCCTCGGTCATCCTGTTCGCGTGGAAGCCGGTGTTCGCCAGCTTCGCCGAGGGTACGAAGAGCGCCATCGGCGGCGCGCTGCTGGCGTCGATGAATACCGCCTCGGAATACGGCTTCGGCGCGGTCATCGCCGCCCTGCCCGGCTTTCTGGTGGTGGCCAACGCACTGCAGGCCATTCCCGATCCGCTGGTCAACGAAGCCATCTCGGTCACCGCGCTGGCCGGCATCACCGGCTCGGCCTCGGGCGGCATGAGCATCGCACTGGCGGCGATGGCCGACAGCTTCATCGCCAACGCCAATGCGGCGGGCATTCCGATGGACGTGCTGCACCGCGTGGCCTCGATGGCCTCCGGCGGCATGGACACCCTGCCCCACAATGGTGCGGTCATCACCCTGCTGGCGGTCACCGGCCTCAGCCACCGGCAGTCGTACAAGGACATCTTCGCCATCACCCTGATCAAGACCGCGGCGGTCTTCGTGGTGATCGGCGTGTTCTACGCCACCGGTTGGGTCTGACGCCGTATATGGCGTGACCGGCCTGTGCGCGCGGTCGCAAACGGCGCGCGGCTCTTGGCCAATACTTCCCGCATTCCGGGGAAGGCAGGGAAATCCGCATGGCGTACTACACCGTCCCGTGGCGTCGGCTCTTCGCGCGCGGGTCATGGCGGCGCAAGACCGTCACCACGCGCGCCCGTCTCGACGCCCGTGTGCAGGCGAAACCGCAGCCGGCCCCGCCCAGCCTCGACACCCAGGTGCGCCAGCGCCTGAACCGCCTGTACGGCTGGAAAGGCGGCGAGCGCGCCAGCCCGAAGGACACCACGCCCGCGCCGGAAACGGCCGCCGTCGCCGCCGAGAGCGGCGGCCGGGTGATGATGGGCCAGTCGAACCCGCGCCTGGTGACGATGGCGCGCCCGCCGTTCGCGGTGCAGGCGCTCAACAACCTGGGCTACGGCGCCACCGCTGCGACCGTCGCCGAGTTCAACGCGCTGGGCAGCAACAACGCGCAACGGCTGGCCAATTACGTGGACTGGCAGCTCAACTGGGACGCGATCGACGACAGCGCCGTCACCAACCGCCTTACCACCGGCGGCTACACCACGCTCAACAAGTCGCTGGCGCAGCTGTGGGCCGACCACGTGGTGGCGGACCCGGAGCACGGCGTCCGCATGCGGCCGGCCACCGAAGTGCAGCGCGCCGCGTTCGTGCGGGCGGTTTACTCGCGGCGGCAGCTGCGCGAAGTGCTGGTCAATTTCTGGCACGACCACTTCAACGTGCAGGGCACCGAGTTCAGCATCGGTCCGGTGTTCGTGCATTACGACCGCGACGTGATCCGCGCCAACGCCAAGGGCAACTTCCGCACCATGCTGGAAGCCGTCGCCCAGAGCACGGCGATGCTCTACTACCTGGACAACATCAGCAATTCGCGCTCCGGCCCCAACGAGAACTTCGCCCGCGAGCTGCTGGAGCTGCACACCTTCGGCGCGGAGAACTACCTGGGCTTCATGGACCCGTTCCAGGTGCCGCCCTGCCCCGAGGACCCGGCCTACCCGATCGGCTACACCGACATCGACGTGTACGAGACCTCGGCCGCGTTCACCGGCTGGTCGGCGAAGAACGGCCACTGGCAGTTCCCCAGCGAGAACGACGGCACCTTCGTCTACCGCCAGTCCTGGCACGACGCCGGCCCCAAGTTCCTGCTCGGCATGCTGATCTATCCCGAGCAGCCCGCGCTGAAGGACGGCCGCGACGTGCTGGACCGCCTGGCCAGCCATCCACGCGTGGCCAAGTTCATCTGCAAGAAGCTGATCCGCCGCTTCATCAGCGACACGCCGAAGCAGGCGCTGATCGACAGCGCGGCGGCGATCTTCCGCGCCAACTGGCGTGCGCCCAACCAGATCGAACTGGTGCTGCGGCACATCCTCAATTCCGACGACTTCATCAACAGCTTCGGGCAGAAGAACCGCCGCCCGTTCGATTGCGCCGTCGCCGCCATGCGCACGCTCGGTGGCGACTGGACGATCCGCCCGGACCACGGCCGCAGTGGCGACTTCATGTGGCTGTACGGTTTCACCGGCCACACGCCGTACAACTGGGCCGCGCCGAACGGCTATCCCGATACCGGGCTGGCGTGGTCGGGTTCCAACTCGTACGCCATGACCTGGCGCCTGCTGGGCTGGTTGACCGAAACCCGCGACGGCGACGTGCCGCTGCATCCCGTCGTCGACACCACGCGCGCCAACGTGCCGGTCGCCAACTGGACCGCCAACAATCTGGTGACCTTCTGGTGCACGCGCATCCTGGGCTACCAGCCCGAGGCCGCACGCAAGCAGGCGCTGGTCGCCTTCATGGCGCAGAACGGCGACCACAACAGCTACGTCATCACCGACACCAACACCTGGCAGGGCAGCGACCTGAAGCGGCACTACAACCACGAGCGCCTGCGCAGCCTGGTGGCGCTGATCCTGATGACTCCCGAATTCATGAGCCGCTGAGGCCCCGATGACCGACTTCCGACTGACCCGACGCGAGTTCGTCAAAGGCTGCGGCGCAGCCGCCATCGTGGGGACCACCGGCGCCAGCCTGATGTTCGCCGATCCCGTCGATGCCGCCGTCAACAGCTACGACACCGTCGTGCACCTGTTCCTGCGTGGCGGCATCGACGGCCTGAACCTGGTGGTGCCCATCGACGGCGTGGACCGCGGCTTCTACGAGGAAGCGCGGCCCAGCCTGCAGATCGCCACCAGCGGTGCCTACGGTGCCTTGCCGCTGACGCTGTCCGGCGGCGCCGGCACCGGCTTCGGCCTGCATCCCTCGGCCAGCGGACTGCGCGACCTGTGGAACGACGGCAAGATGGCCATCGTGCATGCCTGCGGCATGGCGACCACGGTGACGCGCAGCCACTTCGATGCGCAGCTGTACATCGACCTGGGCACGCCCGGGAAGTACGGCTCGCCGAGCGGCTGGATGACGCGTGCGTGGGAAACCCGCCCCAACGGCAGCGGCACCCTGCCCGCGCTCGGCGTGGGCGGCACGCAGCCGGCCGGCCTGATGGGCGCCATCGACGCGATGACGATGAGCAGCCCCGGCGACTTCTCGCTCAACACCACCGCGTGGAGCTGGCAGCGCACGCGCAGCGATTCGCCCAACGGACTGCGCGGTGTCAGCGAAACCGTGGCCTCGCTGTGGAACGGCCAGACCGGCATGGAAAGCAGCGGACGCCGCGCCGACGGCGCGCTGCGCCTGATCGGCCAGCAGGGCTACGCCAGCCTGCCGGCGACCTGGCCCAACAACAACTTCGCGCAGCAGCTGTGGACCATCGCGCAGACCATCCGCTTCAACCTGGGCCTGCGTTACGCCACGCTGGATCTCGGTGGCTGGGACACGCACGAGGGCCAGGGCACGGCGGGCAGCGGCTACCACTACTACCAGAACAAGATCGCCGAACTGTCCGCCGCGCTGGCGGCGTTCTATGCCGAGCTCAACGGCACCGGCGAGATGGCGCGGGTGACGGTGGTGGTGCAGTCGGAATTCGGCCGCCGCGTGCGCGCCAATGCCAACGGCGGCACCGACCACGGCTACGGCAATCCCATGCTGGTGCTCGGAGGCCCGGTGAACGGTCGCCGCTTCTACGGCAGCTGGCCCGGCCTGAATCCGGAAATCCTCTCGCCCACGTTCGGCGACGTGCCGGTGACCACCGACTACCGCCGGGTGATGTCGGAGATCCTGATCCGCCGCATGGGCAACGCCAACCTCAGCCAGGTCTTCCCCGGCTACACCGGCTATGCCCCGCTCGGCCTGGTGCAGGGCACCGACCTGGCACCCAAGGCGGAAGGCGCCACGACCACCGCCACGTCGATTCCGTCGCTGGTGGTGCCGGATGCACCGTCGTCGGCGCCGGCGATGGAAGCACCCACCGAGCGCGTCGTGCCTGACTGGCAGCGGCGTGGACCGGTGGATCGGATGCTGGTGCGAAGGGAGCGGTGAGGCCACTGCTTGTCCGCCGCCGGCGTGTGTGCTGAGGTAAGAACATCGTCGAGGACGTCAGGAGACAGTGCATGGAAGCCCAGGGTCGCAAGCGTGCGTGGATACTGTCCGCTTGCTTGATAGCTATCGCAGCCGGCGTCGGCTGGTGGAGCGGACGCGCGAGCGTCATCACGTCAGCGGAGCCGGCGAAGGCCGTTCCTGCTCCTTCTGGCCCTTCCGCTCCTCGCGCTTCTTCCGATCCCGCGATCCCTCTACCGAGCACTGGCGCTCGTGTTTCTGCCGCGTCGGCAACCCAACCGTTACCGGACCTGTCCGCGCCGCTACGCACCACCTTGGCCGAGTTGAAGCGTCGCGCGGACGGCGGCGAGCCCGCCGCCGCCTGTCGTCTCGCGGCGGAAATGGAGTTCTGCGAAGACATCCGCCGCAGACTCGATGAAGCGGCCATCAACCTGAACATGGGAGATTCGTCGAGCCGTACGTTGACCGCGAAGCAACAGGAAATGCGTCGCAACATGCTGCAGCGGGAGACGGAACGCAGCGAGCGTCTGCTGCAGGAAAGCACGCATTGCGAAGGCGTACCCTCGTTTTCCTCCCGCGAACGCGTGCACTACTGGCGCAGCGCGGCGATGGGCGGCAGCTCGGCGGCCATCAACTACTACGTCACGGGGCGTCCATTTCGCCCCGAGAACAGGCTGGCCGACCTGGATGCATTGCGGCAATTCCAACAGGAAGCCGCCAGCATCGCCGAGCGCGGCGTTGCTTCGGGCGATATCCAGACCACGATTGCCCTGGCCGAGGCCTACTCTCCCCTTGGCAGACGCCGCAGCCTGCTCAGCCAGGCGGTTGTACCGGATGCCAGCAAATCGCTGGCGCTCTGGCTCCAGACTCAATCCCTGCTCGACCAACCCCCGCCGGGCGGCCGTCCACAGGGGCAAATTTTTGCCACCATGATCGCCGGGCTCGAAAAGAGCATGGACGCCGCCGCGCTGCGCAACGCACGTGAACAAGCATCGGCCTATCGGCGTGTCGCGCCAACCCCCGCCCTGGTGACGAGCGCGCGCAGCGGCAACGTCATGGCCAGTGGCGGACCAGAAGCGCTGCAGCGTGAATTCTGCAGCCGATGACACATCACCGACGGCGTACCCTCATCCGCCTCGCGCGTGCCACGCCTTCAACAACTCCGCTTCCTTCTCCCGCGTGATCCCCGCATTGAGCTTGGCCTGCCGCTCGGCGGGCAGGCTGCGGAACCACGCCAGCAGGTCCTGCACGGTGGTGGCCAGCGGGCGGAAGGTCAGGCCGGCGGCGATGGCGCGCTGGTTGCTGACCGAGCCGTAGCCGGCGTACTCGCTGTCCTTCGACGGCACCCAGATCGGCAGGCCGACCTGCTGCGCTTCGAGGAACTTCGGGTCCACGTGCGTCAGCGTCATGCCGCCGCCGGTGACCGCCTGGCAGCCGTGCAGCATGGCGTCCATCGACAGCGGGTAATCGGGACCGCAGGCGTTGAACACGCCGGTGGTCCTGGCTTCGGCCAGACGGATCATCCACTCGCCCAGGTCGCGGCCGTCGATGATCTGGATGGGGTCGGTGCCGTCGCCCGGCACCAGGATCTCGCCGCCCTGCGCCACGCGGTGCGGCCAATAGGTGAAGCGGTCGGTCTCGTCGCGCGGCCCCACGATGTAGCCCGGCCGCACGATGGTGACGTGCTTGCCGAATTGCTTGTGCGCCTCGGCTTCGCTCAGCGCCTTCAATGGGCCGTAGAGTCCGCCGATATCGGCGCGCAGCGATTCCTGCGTCTCGGCCATCGCGTCCTTGCCCTTGTACTGCGCCAGCGCGGACGTCTCGGTGATGCCGGGCTTGCTGCCGTCGGCGTAGACCGAGATGGTGGAAATGAAGAGGTAGTGGCCCACGTTGCCCTTCAGCACCTGGCCGGCATCGCGCACCCAGAACGGCAGGCTGGTGGGGTTGTCGATGCAGACATCCCACTTGCGCCCCTTCAGCGCGGACAGGTCGCCGGTGTTGCGGTCACCGTGCAGTTGCTCGACGTCGGCCGGCCACTCCGGCGAGGGGCGCTTGCCGCGGTTGAACAGGGTGACCTTGTGCCCGCGCTTGAGCGCGTAGTCCACCTGGAACGGGCCGGTGAACCCGGTGCCGCCCAGGATCAGGATGTTCAGCGGTTTGGCGGCCTTGCCGACCGGCTTGGCCTCGCTGGCAGCGGACGCGAACGACGGCAGCGCGGCCGCGGCGGCGGCCAGTGCGCCCAGCTTGAACAGGTCACGACGGGTGGTCATACAGTGCTCCCCAGCAACGGACAGGAGCGTGATAGATAGCACCGGCGCCGACGCCCTACCCCTGCCGGAAGTCGGTGTGACTTCCTGTGCGCCCCGTGCGGACACCCTCACGGACGGCCAGGGCACAGCCCGCCGGAGGATGTTCCGCGACACTGCCGAGGCGAGGATGCGCGGAGGTAGCGCGTCGGGGGCCCGGGTGTCAGGCCGTGGCGTGACGCTGACGGTACCGGGGCCCAACGCCGAACCCTTCGGTACGAAAGATGGCCGAAAACATCCAACGCTGGATCTTTTTGATGGAACGGCCGAGCAAAAACATCCAGCGCCGGACCTTTTTGATGGAACGACCGGGCAAAAACATCCGGCGCCGGATCTTTTTGATTGAACGACCGATCGAAAACATCCAGCGCCGGATCTTTTTGATGGAACGACCGATCGAAAACATCCAACGCCGGACCTTTTTGATGGAATGACCGACCAAAAACATCCAACGCCGGATGTTTATGTGAGAAGAAGGGTGCAGGATCGGGGACGTCGATGGCGCTCGGCCGCGTCGCCCCACCGCTCCCGCGCGTTGGTCGCGTGGAAGGTCACCCGAGAGGAGAACCGCGATGCCCGCTTCGCAGTCGTTGATGACCACCCGCCGCGGCGAGTTCCGCACGCTGTACCGCGCCCTCACCCGCCAGCCTGCCGCCTTCGCCGCCACGCCCATCGTGTTCTGCGAAGGCGATTCGTGGTTCTCCACGCCGCTGGCGATGAACCTGCTGGACTGGCTGGTGTTCCCCGCGCCGGAGGATGAGAAGAAAGGCGTACCGCTGTTCGGCGCCGGCGGCCTGTTCTTCCGCACCGAGGACAGCGGCGACCTGGCCCTCGACATGTTCACCGCGCGCGGCATCCGCGACCTGTCCACCTGGTACCGCGGCTTTGCCTTCGACCTCGTGCTGGTGAGCGCCGGCGGCAACGACTTCGTCGACACCTTCCTGCAGACCACGTTCCGCGGCGCCGCGCCGATGAGCCCTGAGGCGGCGCACCAGCGCGTCGTGGCCAGCGGACGCTACGCCGAGGTGCTGGCCCGCTACCGCGCCTTCGTCACCGCCTTCCAGGCGATCCGGCCGCACACGCCGATCCTGGCGCACACCTACGACTACCCGCGCGAACTGGGCCGCCCCGGCCGGCTGACGCTGGGTAACGTGGGCGCCGCCGCGCTGCTGAAGAAAGGCGTGGGTCCGTGGATCGGCAACAAGGTGGCGCACGTGCTGCCGCGCATCGAACAGCAACGCGCGTTCGCCCGCCTGCTGATCGACGGCTTCGTCGACCACGTGCTGGTTCCGCTGCGCGACGACCGCAGCACCGGCAAGGTCTTCGACTTCGTCGACCTGCGTGGCGTACTGACCCGCAGCGACCAATGGTTCGACGAGATGCACCCGACCGGCGCGGGATTCGCCGCGCTCGCGGGGAAGTTCCGCCAGCAGATGCGGGCGAAGCTGGAGATCAAGTTGGGGTGAGGCGCTGCGTGGCTTCGTAGGATGGGTGAAGCGCAGCGGCTCCACCCACCCTACGTTCCTGCAGAACTCACTTGACCCGGAACTCGTCGATCCTGGCATCGACACCCCTCTCGATATCCTGCCATGCACCCAGGTGGCGCCGGGAGAATGTGTAGTGGATCTCTAGGTCATGGCGACCGATCTTGGTGACACTGCATCCGGGCGATGGCGCCTTCACGCGTGGGCATCGCAACATGAAATATCCCTTGCCTTCCCTGATGTAGACATCATCCCCTTTGCTTTCATCCTGTCCTGTGTGGCTATCCCAGTAACGGATCAGGCCATCGAGGTCGCTGGTAAGGGGCTTCAAGCTGCCCGTGCTGTTCATCCTCCTCAGCCATTCCTCCATGGGGTAGAGCGATCCCGGCGGCTGGATCAGGATGTGGATCTTGTTGCCGTGACCGCGTTGTTCGAATTCGCTTCTGACCGATTCGTCGAAGGGCATGAGCCCGGGTACCAGGGCAGTGATGGAGATCGCGCCCACCCGGCTGAACTCCCTCTTGGGATTCGGCCATCGATTGCGCCTCTTGAGCGCATCGTTGTAGTGATAGGCGAGCGGAACCTCGTACCGCTTACCCGCGAGTTCGTACCGCACGGGCATCCGGAGATCGGCGCCATCGCCCCGGTCGTCGACGCAACCGGAAAACAGCACGGTCGACAGGGCGAGCAGCCACCATCGGCGAACGAGCAATGGATGGACGTATCCCGCCCCCTGTCGACGCTTGCACATGGAACTCCCCGTCATGCTTCGCTCCTGCGGTACTTACCCGAGTGGGGCCAAGGCGGCTTTAGCACCGCAGGATGGGTATCGCCTATGGCTCAACCCATCCTGCGGACTACAGATTGGGTTGAGACCTGATTTTCGAGTATCTGCGGGCGGCACGAATGGAAACCAGCAGCAGCGGCAATGGAACCAGGATGTGGATGATGTTCAGCGGCCTCGATCCAGCGGTTGCGCCCATCAGCAGATAGATCGAATAGAGAAACAGGCAGCTCCATGCGATCGCCGCTATCAGATGCTTGGCGTGGTTCAACCTGCGATGGGCGGTGCTTGAGTCCGAAGGATTCACTGGAGGTTTGGTCGGGTCTGTTCGGTCAAGGAGCAAGACGATGGAGCCGAGTATTCCCGCGCGGTACAAGGCCCGTCAATCACCCGCTATCGCGTGCTGCTCGGCTGCGTAGGATGGGTGGAGCGCAGCGGCAAGGTATGCCGCAAGCACGGCATCGCGCAAGGCCGGCTCCAGCTTGTCGTAGTCACCGGCGCGATCCTCGAACTTCCATTCCAGGGATGTGCCTTTGTCGTATCCCGACGCAACTGCATCAAGGACCACGAGAGTGCATGCAGTGAATTCGCGTTCGTGACCTGTCTCAAGATGGTGAGCCGTCAATTCAATGACTTCGTATGGGTACCAGTAGTGGCTCTCTTCCAGTTTTCCATCTTGCTGGATCCAGGAGCAAAGCGCTTCAAGATGTAGATCCGCATCCACACGGTAATCGCGCTCGGCGATGTAGAGAAGCTCATCCGGCGTCAATGACTTGAGGAGCGATGCAAGTTCCATCTTGTACCTGCCATTGGATCTGTAGCTTCGTAGGAAGGGTTGAGTGAGGCGGCTCTCAACGGCAAGGCTTGCCGCTCGGGCTGCCCACTGCCGCGGAGATGATGGGTATCGCTTCGCTCCACCCATCCTACATGCGCGCTAGTGCCACGTATCTTCCAGATACCTCGGCCGGCACGCCAGGTAGCCGCCGATCACCAGGATCACGATGCAACCACCGAGGAACACCATCGGCAGCGTCCAGCCGTGGGTGTAGTCGTGCAGCAGGCCGAAGGCGAGCGGGCCGGCGCAGGACAGCGAGTAGCCCACGCCCTGCATGAAGCCGGACAGCGCCGCCGAGCCTTCCGGTGTGCGCGTGCGTAGGTTGATCATGGTCAGCGACAAGGGGAACGTGCTGGGCCCCAGTCCCAGCAGCGCGACCCACAGCGCCGGGGCCGCCATCGGCGCCAGCAGCAGGCCGGCGAACGCGGCCGCATAGAAGCCCGCGCAGATCACCACCACGATGAAGGGATTGCGCATGCGCACCGCGATCAGCGGCATGCTGAGCGACGCCACCAGGCCGAGCGTGGAGAACAGCGCCACCATCGTGCCGCCCAGCGCCGGCGTGCCGCCGGCCTCTACCAGCAGCTTGGGCAACCAGGTGAACATCGAATACGTCACCAGCGAGGTCATGCCGAACATCAGCGCCATGCCCCACGCCACCGGTGAGCGCCAGGCACGCCCTGTCGGACGCGGCGTCGCCAGCTCGGGCGCTTCGTCGTCGACGGTGACCGCGGCGTCGTGCATCCGCGCGAGCGGGGACGTGCGCTGCCGTTCGCGCCACAGCACCAGGCACCACGGCACTGCCGACGCCGCCGCGAACACCGCCCACAGGCCCAGCGAGATGCGCCAGCCGGCGGCTTCCATCACCGGCACCGCCACCAGCGCCGGCAGGATGGTGCCCGCCTGCAGCACGGTGATGTACAGCGTGCTGACCGTGCCCACGCGATCGGCGAAGTAGCGCTTCACCAGCGGCGGCAGCACGATGTTGCCGATGCCCATGCCGGCCAGCGCGGTCAGCGAAGCCGCCATCAATGCCGTCGTGTCGCCCACCGCGCTGCGCAGCAGCAGACCCAGCATGGCCAGCAACATGGCCAGCAACGCCGTCCGTTCCAGCCCAATGCGATGCGCCAGCGCCGGCGTGGCCACGCCGAACAGCGCGAACGCCGCCGTCGGCAGCATGCCGAACACCCCGGTCATGGTGGCGCCGAACCCGAACGTCCCGCCCAGCATGTCGAGCAGCGGCGTCAGCGAGGTCACTGCCGTGCGCAGGTTGAACGCGGACAGCACGATGCCGAGCAGCACCAAGCCGCGGCCGGACCAGAGGGAGGTGGATGCGGCGGCGCGTGTAGTCGTGGAATCCATGGCGCGCATTATCGTCGACGGCACCTCCGCATACTTTGCATGCACGAAGACGCTGTGTCCTGCGTGATCGTCGATGGCGTGAATCCTTCTCCCCGTGTGCGGGGAGAAGGTGGCCGAAGGCCGGATGAGGGGCGACGAAGCCAAGGGACTCAGAGCGACGGCGGGAACAACGAACAAGACGATGGAAGGAAGAACCACACCCGATGGGTTGCGCGCCATGAACGATCGCGGCTCCGACTGCCCCTCACCCGCCTTCGGCACCCTTATCTCTTGGCGATCTGCCAGATTAGATGCCGAGAGCCGGCGTGGTCGAGCGTCACACCTTGGGTGCTACGACCGCGGGAGAGCAAGCTCGCCACGCCGG
>NZ_JAKZBW010000043.1:0-22250 GCF_022539275.1 Pseudoxanthomonas sp. LH2527
CCCGCCCCGCCCCTCCTGCTGACGATGCCGCGCCCGAAAAACGGGACTTCATCCGCCAGATCGTGCGCGAGGACCTGGCCAGCGGCCGCCACACGGCGGTGAAGACGCGTTTCCCGCCCGAGCCCAACGGCTACCTGCACATCGGCCACGCCAAGGCGATCTGCCTGGACTTCGGCATCGCCGGCGAGTTCGGCGGCGTCTGCAACCTGCGCCTGGACGACACCAACCCGGCGAAGGAAGACCCGGAATACGTGCGCGCCATCCAGGACGACGTGCGCTGGCTGGGCTTCGACTGGCACGACCTGCGGCACGCCTCGGACTACTTCGAGGTGCTGTACCTGGCCGGCGAGAAGCTGATCCGCCAGGGCGACGCCTTCGTCTGCGACCTGAGCGCCGAGGAAGTGCGCGAATACCGCGGCACGCTGACCGAGCCCGGCCGCAACTCGCCGTATCGCGACCGCAGCGTGGAAGAGAACGTGGACCTGTTCCGCCGCATGCGCGCGGGCGAGTTCGCGGACGGCGCACGCACGTTGCGCGCGAAGATCGACATGGCCAGCGGCAACATCAACCTGCGCGATCCGGCGTTGTACCGAATCAAGCACGTCGAGCACCAGAACACCGGCAACGAGTGGCCGATCTATCCGATGTACGACTACGCGCACTCGCTGAGCGATGCGGTGGAAGGCATCACCCACTCGCTGTGCACACTGGAATTCGAAGACCACCGCCCGCTGTACGACTGGTGCGTGGACAAGGTGGACCTGGCGAATTCGCCGGCCCTGCTGGCGCCGCTGCTCGCCAAGGGCCTGCCGAAGGAAGCCAGCAAGCCGCGCCAGATCGAGTTCTCGCGGCTGAACTTCAACTACCTGGTGATGAGCAAGCGCAAGCTGCTGGCGATGGTCAACGACAAGCTGGTCGATGGCTGGGACGACCCGCGCATGCCGACGCTGCAGGGTATCCGCCGCCGCGGCTACACGCCGTCGGCGCTGCGCCTGATGGTGGACCGCGTGGGCATCAGCAAGCAGAACTCGCTGCTGGACATCTCGATCCTGGAAGGCGCACTGCGCGAAGACCTGGACGCCGCCGCGCCGCGCCGCATGGGTGTGGTCGATCCGGTCAAGCTGGTGCTGGCCAACCTGCCGGAAGGCCACGAGGAAACGCTGAGGTTCTCCAACCACCCGAAGGACGAGTCGTTCGGCCAGCGCAGCGTGCCGTTCTCGCGTGAACTGTGGATCGAGCGCGAGGATTTCGAGGAAGTACCGCCGAAGGGCTTCAAGCGCCTGACCACCGGTGGCGAAGTGCGCCTGCGCGGCGCCGGCATCGTGCGCTGCGATGAGGTGATCAAGAACGCCGCCGGCGAAATCGTCGAACTGCGCGGCTGGCTGGATCCGGAATCCCGACCCGGCATGGCCGGCGCCGAGCGCAAGATCAAGGGCACCATCCACTGGGTCAGTGCGCAGCATGCGGTGGCCGCGGAAATCCGCCTGTACGACCGCCTGTTCACCGTGCCGAACCCGGATGACGAGTTGGAAGGCAAGACCTACCGCGACTACATGAACCCGGACTCGCGCCGCACCGTGACCGGCTACGTGGAGCCGGCCGCTGCCAGCGCGGCGCCCGAGCAGTCGTTCCAGTTCGAGCGCACCGGTTACTTCGTCGCCGACCGCTACGACCACACGCCGGAGCGCCCCGTGTTCAACCGCAGCGTCACCCTGCGCGACACCTGGGCGACCAAGGCCTGATGCCGGCACCTTTCACCGCCTCTTGAAGCGGCGGAGGGCAGGCTGGCGCGTACCACCACCGAGGAAGGAGTCCGCCATGTCCCGCATCGCGCTGCGCCTGCTGCCTGCCCTGCTGTCCTGCCTGTTGCTGCTCGCCCTCGCGGCCTGCGCGGCTCCGGCCTCTCCCGACGACGTGGCGAGCGAGCCGCCCCCCGCGTCGACGCCCGCCCCCAAGCCGACCGGCGGAAACCTGCCGCCGCGCGAGGCCGGCGCGGTCACCGTCGACTACGCCTGCCGGACCAGCGCCGACTGCGCGGTGAAGAACGTCGGCAACTGCTGCGGCGCGATGCCGGCCTGCGTCAACAAGAACAGCCCCACCGATCCGCAGGGCGTGCAGGCGCAGTGCGCCGCCAGCGGCCGCATGGGGGTCTGCGGTTTCGCCGACGTGACCGCCTGCCAGTGCGTCAGCGGCCGCTGCGAATCCGATTCCTCTTCCCTGAAAGTTCCCACCCCGTAATGCTCTACCAACAGATCCACCTGACCCTGCCCGCCTGGACGCACGACCTGGTCGATGCGTCGGCGACCTATGCCAGCGACGAAGACAAGGTCGCGCTGGCCATCGACCTGTCGCGCCGCAACGTGGATGCCAACACCGGCGGCCCGTTCGGCGCGGTGGTGTTCGGCCCCGACCATCGCGTGATCGCCCTCGGCGTGAACCGCGTGATGCCGCATACCTGCTCGCTGGCGCATGCCGAGACGATGGCCTACATGCTGGCGCAGCAGCGCCTGCAGACGCCGCGCCTCAACGACGTCACCGCACCGGTGGTGCTGGCCACGTCGTCGCAGCCCTGCTGCCAGTGCTACGGCGCCACCATCTGGGCCGGCATCGACCGCCTGCTGATCGGCGCGCGCGCCGAGGACGTGATGGAACTGACCGAGTTCGACGAAGGCCCGCTGCCCGCGGACTGGATCGGCGAGCTCAACACGCGCGGCATCGAGGTGGTGCGCGACCTGCGCCGCGACGATGCACGCGCGGTGCTCAAGCATTACGGTGAGTCGGGCGGCGACACGTACTGAGCGACGCGTCGGGAAGCCATCGCACCCGGCTTCTCCTGTACCCTGTCCTGGCGGCAGGAGCCGCAGCCCTCCGCTTCACGCGACCGCGCCATGTCATCGACGACCGGCCTGCTGGCTTATTGCCGCCAGGGATTCGAACCCGAACTTGCTGCCGAACTGACCGAGCGCGCCGCGCTGGCCGGGTTCGCCGGCTATGCGCGCGCCCAGCGCAACGACGGCCATGTCGTGTTCGTCTGCGAACAGGCCGAAGCGCTGGATCGTGCACTGCCCTGGCGCGACCTGATCTTCGCCCGGCAGAAGCTGCGCCTGCTCGCCGAGCTGCGCGGCATCGACCCGAAGGACCGCATCACGCCACTGCTCGCCGCGCTGGCGGGCAGCGGACGCTACGGCGACTTGTGGGTGGAGCATCCGGATTCGGACAGCGCCAAGCCACTGGCCGGCCTGGCGCGCAGCTTCGGCAATGCGCTGCGTCCGGTGCTGCGCAAGGCCGGCTTCCTCAGCGAGAAGGACGACGCACGCCTGCCGCGCCTGCACGTGGTGTTCGTGCAGGGCGACCACCTGTTCCTGTGCGTCGCCGACGCCCGCGACAGCGCACCGTGGCCGCTCGGCATCCCGCGCCTGAAGCTGCTGCCGGATGCGCCGTCGCGCTCGGCGCTGAAGCTGGAGGAAGCCTTCCTCTCGCTGCTCGACGAAGGCCAGCGCGAAGCGCTGCTGAAGCCCGGCATGACCGCCGCAGATCTCGGTGCGGCGCCGGGCGGCTGGACCTGGGTGCTGACCCGCCACCACCTGCGCGTGACCAGTGTCGACAACGGTCCGCTGCGCGAGCACGTGCTGGCGACCGGGCTGGTGGAACACCTGCGCGCCGACGGCTTCCACTGGAAACCGACGCAGCCGCTGGACTGGATGGTCTGCGACATGGTCGAACAGCCGCGGCGCGTGGCCGAACGGATGGCGCAGTGGTTCCGCGAAGGCTGGTGCCGGCATGCAGTGTTCAACCTCAAGCTGCCGATGAAGAAGCGCTGGGACGAGACCAGGCTGTGCCTGGACCTGTTCGCCGACCAGGCCGGCCGGCCGCTCGAGGTACGCGCGCGCCAGCTCTACCACGACCGCGAAGAGATCACCGTGTTCGCCACGCCCGGCTGACACCCGCAGAACACCCGCACGCCACCCGAGGGGAAACGGATGACGCTGTTGAAGTGCATCACCACGCTGGCCCTGGCCGCCGCACTGGCGGGCTGCGTCCACACCGGCGACACCCGGCGCACCGCAGCGGACGAACCGCTGCATGTCGCCCGCGACGTGGTCGGCGACGGCGTCTTCAGTGCAGGCATCGAGGGACCGGCGTTCGGCCCCGATGGCGCGTTGTACGCGGTGAGCTTCGGCCGCGACGGCACCCTCGGGCGGGTGAGCTTCGATGCCGATGGCAACGGCCGCGCGGCGCTGTTCATGACCTTGCCCGAAGGCAGCACCGGCAACGGCATCCGCTTCGATGCCGACGGCTTCATGTACGTGGCCGACTACACCGGCCACCAGGTGCTTCGCATCGATCCGCGCGACCGTTCGGTGGGCGTGTTCGCCACGCTGCCGGGCGCGCACCAGCCCAACGACATCGCGTTCGCGCCCAATGGCATGTTCTACGCCAGCGATCCGGACTGGCGCAGCGGCAGCGGCCAGCTGTGGCGCATCCTGCCCTACGGCAAGGCGACCCTGCTGGAAACCGGCATGGGCACCACCAACGGCGTGGAAGTCGGCCCGAAGGGCGATGTGCTGTACGTCAACGAGAGCGTGCAGCGCCGCGTGTGGGCCTACGACCTGGACGGCAGCGGGGAGATCTCCGGCAAGCGCCTGCTGATCGCCTTCGACGACCACGGCCTGGACGGCATGCGCACGGACAGCGTGGGCAATCTGTACATCGCGCGCTACGGGGCCGGCACGGTGGCGGTGGTGTCGCCGCAGGGCGAACTGCTGCGCGAAGTGAAGCTCAAGGGACAGAAGCCGACCAACGTGGCGTTCGGCGGGCCGGAGGGGCGCACGGTCTTCGTCACCCTGCAGGACCGCGGCGCGATCGAGGCCTTCCGGGTAGCGATCCCCGGGCGCGAAACCGGCCTGTGACGCGGTTCCGCCGGGGTCTCAGGTGCTGACACCCCCGCGTGGCAAGATGCCTGCCTCACACGGAGACCGACGATGCTGCCCCTCGAACTCAAGGACCCTGCCGGTTTCGGCACCGAGTTCCTGCGCCTGACCCTGCTGCAGGGCTTCCAGTCGCTTACCAAGCGCGACCTCGAACTGCTGATCTTCGTGCTGCTGGAACGCGACGGCGCGATCGGCCGCGACGAGTCCAACTTCACCGTCGCCGGCAAGCTGCGGGTGACGCCGGCCAAGATCAAGGCGTTGCGCCGCGATGGTTACGCACGCTGGCGCGCACTGGTGCCGGAGGAGCGCGACGCCGCGCTGCAACGCATCGTCGCCAGCGCGTTGACCGAGGCCAACCTCAAGTCGGGTGCCAAACACGTCAGCGAGCGCAGCCGCAAGGACGGCTTCCTCGCCATCCGCGTCGAACATCCGGACGACCACCAGCAGTTCGAGCAGGCCATCCTTGATGTCGGCGCGCTGCCGGTTTACGAACGCAACCGCGAAGTCGTGGCGGTGCGCTTCGACACGCTGCTGGCCATCGCCGAGCGCTGGGGTTACCTGCAGCCAGACCCGGCTGCCATCACCGAGGCCTTGAAGGCGCTGACGCCGACCTCGGAGGAGGTCGCCGACCTGCTGAAGAAGGATGTCACCAAACTGCGCTGGCAGGATGCGCGCAACGCACTCAACAGTCTCGGCGCCAAGGCCGTCGCCAGCACCGCCGAGGGCGGGCTGAAGGGGCTGCTGAAGATCGTGTTCCCGTTCATTCCCGGCTGACCCGCTCAGCCGGCCGCGATCTCCACACGCGCTCCGTCCGAGCGCGCGGACGCGAAGATCGCATCCAGCACGCGCATGTCGCGCCAGCCTTCCTCGCCGGGCACGCGCGGCGGACGACCCTCCACGATCGCCAGCGCATCGGCATCCATCTGCCGCGCCTGTTGTGCAGGTGTCGGGCCGATCATCGCGTCGAACCGGCGCCCGTCGCTGGCTTCGCCGCGCACACCTTCGTAGGCCTGGAACGGGGACAGGTGATACCAGCCGTCGGCGCATTCGGCGCGCAGCCGGTTGAGGTTGCGGCCGAAGCTGGTTTCGCACGCGGCGATGACGCCGTCCGGGAATTCCAGCCGGAAGTGCATGGTCTCGTCGACGCCACGGAAGATCTCCGGACGCTGCACGGAGGCGGTGGCGGTGACCGCGACCGGTTCGGCGCCGCTGGTGTAGCGCGCCGCGTTGAGCGCGTACACGCCCATGTCGTACATCGCGCCGCCGCCGCGCGCCGGGTCCAGCCGCCATGGATCGCCGCTGGCATCGTCGAAGCCACGGAATCCCGCTTCGGCGTGGACGCGCTGCAGGCGACCGAATGGCCGGGTCTTGGCCAGCGCCATCACCGCCTGCGTGTTGGGTTCGTGCTGCATGCGGTAGCCGATGGTGAGCTGGACCCGGTGCTGCCGGCAGGCGTCGATCATCGTGCGCGCCTCCGCCGCGTCCATCGCCATCGGCTTCTCGCACCACACGTGCTTGCCCGCCGCCGCCGCGCGCAGGGTGAACGGCTTGTGCAGGTGGTTGGGCAGCACGATGTAGACGACATCGATATCGGGGTTGTCGGCGATGCGGTCGAAGTCGGCGTAGTCGTAGACGTTGCGGTCGGCAATGCCGTAACGGCGCTGCCATTCTTCCGCCTTGGCCGGCGAGCCGGTGACGATGCCGGCCAGCCGGCAGTGCTTCGTCATCTGCAACGCCGGCGCCAGCAGGTCGCGGCTGTAGTAGCCCAGACCGATCAGGGCGACGCCGAGTGGACGCGTTGCCCTGGCGCGGGCGGAAGGTATCAGGCCGGCCAGGCCGGCGGCACCGAAGGCGCCCAGCAGGCGACGGCGCGAGGGATCGGGAGAGGAATGCGTGTCGCTCATCGCAGGCAGCCTCGGGCGGGAACCGCGAGGCTACCGCATGCGGCGCGATGCCGCCGTCAGCGCGCGCGTTGCCCGGCCGCGTGCCGCCAGAAGAAGTCGACCAGCGGCGGCAGTCGTCCGGCCAGACCCAGCAGCGGACCGCGCAGCAGGGTCAGGTGCATCTCGTCGGTGGAGAACACGCGGTTGATGCCCTCGAAGGCGTAGGCGGCGGTCGCGTTCTCGCTGCGGCGCTGGCGTGCCCAGCGCTCCAGGCGATGCGGCGCCGCCCAGTCGGCACGCCTGGCCTGGGCGGTGCGGATGCCGTCGCGCAGCGCCGCCACATCGCGCAGGCCGAGGTTGACACCCTGCCCGGCCAGCGGATGCACCACATGCGCGGCATCACCGGCGACGATGACGCGACCGGCGACATAGTCCTTCGCCAGCTGCCGCTTCAGTGGAAAGGCCGCGCGCGGCGAGGCGGCTTCCACCTCACCCAGTTGCCCGCCCATGGCCAGCGTGAGTTCGCGGCCGAAGGCGATGTCATCCAACGCCAGCACGCGCTGCGCCTCGTCGTCGGGCAGGGTCCAGACGATCGAGCTGAGGCCGTCGGCGAACGGCAGGAACGCCAGCGGGCCACTCGGCAGGAAGCGTTGCCAGGCCGTGTCCTCGTGCGGGTGCCGGGTGCGCACGAAGGCGACCACGCCACGCTGCGCGTACTCATGCGCGGCGACGTCGAGCCCGGCCAGGCGGCGCAGCGTGGAATCGGCGCCATCGGCCGCCACCGCCAGCCGCGCATCGAGGCGCGTGCCGTCGTCCAGCCGCAGCGTCACGCAGCTCTCGTCCTGTTCCATCGCCTCCACGCGCGCGGGGCAGCGCACCTGCACGCCGGCCGACGGCAGCGCGGCCCACAGCCGGTCGACCAGCAGCGCGTTCTCGACGATCCAGCCCAGTTGCGTGCGGCCCAGCGCATCGGCATCGAAACGCAGTTCGTCGCCACCGCCGGCATCCCACACCCGCATGCGTCGATACGGATGCGCGCGCGCTTCGCGGATGGACGCCCAGGCACCGGCCTGGTCGAGCAGCGCCGCGTTGTCGGGCGCGAACGCATAGACGCGCAGGTCCGGCGACGCCGGCGACCAGCGTGGTGGCTCGCGACCTTCGACCAGCGTGACCTCCAGCCCTTCGCGCGCCAGCACCAGCGCGCAGGCCGCGCCCACCACGCCGCCGCCGACGATGGCGACATCGATCTGTCCGCGGCGCTTCATGCCGCCTCTCCCCGGCACAGCGCCGGCACATCGCCGCGGAAGCCCATCGCGCCGCCCACCAGGAACGACTGCAGCGAGGGCTGCGCATCCACCGCCAGCAGGCCCAGGCTGCGCAGCGGCTTCAGCAGCGGCGACGGATTCGCGGTGAGCCTCGCCAGGCCATCGGAGAAGGACAGCGTGCGCTCGCGGTCTTCCGTGCGGCGCGCAGCGTAGGCCGCCAGGCTGGCGGCATCGCCCGGATCATCACGGCGCGCGATCTCTTCGGCCAGCGTCAAGGCATCGCGCAGACCCAGGTTGAAGCCCTGCGCGCCGATCGGATGGATCGTCTGCGCGGCATTGCCCAGCAGCACCGCACGCTCGGCGACCAGACGCTGCGCGACCACCCGGATGATCGGATACGCGCTGCGCTCGCCGCTGCCGGTCAACCGGCCGATGCGCCAGCCGATGGCGCGCTGCAACCGCGCCAGCCAGGCGGATTCGTCCAGCGCGGCGACGGCATCGGCGTCTTCGCGCGCCACCCCATGGATGACGCCCCAGTGGCGGTCGCCGCGTGGCAGCAGCGCGGTCGGGCCGCTATCGCACAGGCGCTCGTGGGCGGTGCCGTCCGGCGCTTGCGTGGCGCGCACGCGGGCGACGAACAGGGTCTGGCCGTAGTCGTGTTCGTCCACGCCGATGGCCAGCGCCTCGCGCACGGCGCTGTGGGTGCCGTCGGCCGCCACCACCAGCCGGGCCTGCAACGTGCGCTCGCCCTCGGCATCGGCGATCCGCAACACGCGACCACCCGCCTCGTCGGCCGCGAAGCCGACGAAGCGCGTCGGCCGGTAGCGCGTGAGCCGCGGGATCTGGGCAAGCCGGGCTTCCAGCGCTTCGCCGAAGTCGCGCGCCACCACGACCTGGCCGAAGGCGTCACGGCCATAGTCCTGCGCGTCGAGCTTCACCCGCCCGAAGTCGCCCTGCCGGCTGATGTGGATGCGCCGGATCGGCCCGGTGGGCGTGCGCAGCTGCTGCATCACGCCCAGCGCCGTCAGCGCGTTCACCGTCGCGGCGGCAAAGCTGAGGTTGCGCTGGTCGAAGACCGCCGGCATCTGCCCCGGCGGGCTGGCCTCCACCAGCCCCACGTCCAGTCCCTGACGGTCCAGGGCGATGGCCAGGCTGGCGCCGACCAGTCCTCCCCCCACGATCACCACGTCATGCCGTTCTTTCATGCGGTCATGATACCGCTCCACCCCTCGCGACCCCGTGGACGGCATCGCCCCGGCAAGCTCCGGTAGAATGCGGGGCTGAGTCTCCGGAACCGTGCCGATGAACACCTCTTCCCAACGCGCCCTCGTGCTGACGCTGGTCGCCGCCCTGCTGGTCCTCACCCGCCTGCACCTGCCCACCACGTTCGGCCACATCGGCCCGTTGCCCGATGCCAGCTGGGCCGCGTTCTTCATCGGCGGCTACTACCTGCGTAGCTGGTCGCGCTGGGCGTTCCCGCTGTTCATGGCCGCTGCCGTCGTGGTGGACTACCTCGTCATCAGCGGCCAGGGCATCAACTTCTGGACGCACTACTGCGTGTCGCCGGCGTACTGGTTCCTGCTGCCGGCCTACGGCGCGATGTGGGCCGGCGGCGCGCTGCTGCGCCGCTACCAGACCGCGAACCACGGCCGCACGCTGGCGTTGCTGGTCGGCAGCCTGCTGGCCTCGGTCACCGTCTGCCACCTGCTGAGCCAGGGCAGCTTCTACTGGCTGAGCCCCGTGGTCAGCGAGCCGACGTTCGCCGGCTGGTGGAAGAACTTCAGCGACTGGTATGTGCCGTACCTGCGTGTGGCCTCGATCTACGTGGGCCTGGCGGTGATCGTGCATGTGCTGGTCGAGCAGGTCGTGCGCCTGGCCAGGCCGCACGGCCGCACCGCCGACTGACCGGACCCGCGAGCCGATGGGCAACCGCCTCTCCAAGATCTACACCCGCACCGGCGACGACGGCAGCACCGGCCTGGGCGACGGCACCCGCGTGGGCAAGGACTCGGCGCGCGTCACCGCCTACGGCACGGTGGACGAAGCCAATTCGGCCATCGGCGTGCTGCTGGCGGTCCCCAGCGTGGCGGACGACATCCGCGCGCTGCTGACCACGGTGCAGCACCAGTTGTTCGACCTGGGCGGCGAGCTGTGCATCCCCGGCCATGCCGCCATCACCAGCGCCGATGTCGATGCGCTGGAAAAGCAGCTGGACCACTACAACGACGATCTGCCGCCGCTGAAGGATTTCATCCTGCCGGCCGGCGGCGAGGCGGCCTCTCGCTGCCACCTGGCCCGCACCATCGTGCGCCGCGCCGAACGCGAGACGGTGACCCTGGCCCGCCATGACGCGGTGCGTCCGGAAGCGATCCGCTACCTCAACCGCCTCTCCGACCTGCTGTTCGTGCTGGCCCGCGTGCTGGCCCGCGCCGACGGCCAGGGCGAGGTGCTGTGGAAGCACGAACGGCGGCATGCCTGAGCCGTTGCGCACCCGCAGGGCGCTACCACCCATCTCCCGAGGCGTTGTAGGAGCGGGCCATGCCCGCGATGCTTTCGCGTGGGCGGCCGGAAAAGCATCGCGCCCATGGGGCGCTCCTACAGATCTCCGGGACGTTATAGGAGCGGGCCACGCCCGCGATGCCCCGCGCGACCGTGTGCCCCCGAAGGTCGAATGCCGGCGGCCCGGAGGCCGCGCTTAGAATGGCCCCGACCTCCCACCGCGGAGGGCCCCCTTGCGCCACTCTCGGGACGACGCCGGCACCGTGATCATCTATACCCACCCCGCCTGCCTGCTGCACGACCCCGGCCCCGAACATCCGGAGCGGCCCGCGCGTCTTGAGGTCGTGCTCGAGGCCCTGCGCCAGCACCACGCCGACGCCGACTGGCGCGAGGCGCCCATCGCCAAACTCGGCGACCTGCGCCGCGTGCATGACGAAGCGATGGTGCACGAGGTGCTGGAAGCGGACGTCGCCGGCTACCGCATGCTCGACCCCGACACGGTGATGTGTCCGGCCTCGCGCGCGGCCGCACTGCGGGCGGCCGGTGCCGGCGTGGCGGCGGTGGACGCGGTGATGAACGGCGAGGACCGGACCGTCTTCTGCGCCGTGCGCCCGCCGGGCCACCATGCGACCGGCACCACGGCGATGGGGTTCTGCCTGTTCAACAACATCGCCGTGGCGGCAGCCTATGCCTGCGACAAGCACGGGCTGGAACGGGTGGCAGTGATCGATTTCGACGTCCACCACGGCAACGGCACCCAGGACATCTTCTACAACGACCCGCGCGTGGCCTACTTCAGCAGCCACGAATCGGGCATCTACCCGCACAGCGGCGCGCCCTACGAGCGCGGCGTGGGCAACGTGTTCAACGCCCTGCTGCCGCCGGGCAGCGGCGGTTTCCGCTTCCAGAACACGTGGGCGGACGAACTGCTGCCGGCGCTGGAAGACTTCAGGCCGCAACTGGTCTTCATTTCCGCCGGCTTCGACGCCCACATGCGTGACCCGCTGGCCGACCTGATGCTGGAGACCGAGGACTTCGGCTGGCTGACCCGGCAACTGCGCGCCCTCGCCGACCGCCATGCCGGCGGCCGCGTGGTCTCGATGCTCGAAGGCGGCTACGACCTGGACGCCCTGCGCGACTGCGCCAAGGTCCACGTGGACGCGCTGCGCTGACGCTGCAAGGCGCACCGGGCAGTCGCTGAACCCCGACCCACACCGTCCGGAGGCCTTCATTGCCCGCATGCATGGGATGGGGCAAGCTAACGGCCGTTTTTCGTCCGACAGCGAGCCCAGCACCGCGTGCGCACCGCCCTCCGCCTGCTCCCGTTGCCCTTCAGCATCGCCCTGTGCCTGCCCGCCATGGCCGACGATGAGAAGCCTGAAAGCTGGGCGCTCTGCCCGATCCAGGACGTCATCCCGGCCTTCGACGGCGCGGCGCAGCCTGCTGCGTCCGCCACGCCGCAGGTCACGCGCGAACAGCGCGCCGAGCAACCCACGTCGATCGAGGGCGACAGCCTGGGCGGCACCGAGACCAATCTGGAGTACCAGGGCAACGTGGCCCTGAGTCGTGGCGACCAGTTCCTCGGTGCCGACAACCTGAAGTACGACCAGGAAAACGACACCTACGTCGCCGACGGCCACATCCGTTACCAGGACACCGGCATCCGCCTGATCGCGGACAGCGCGCGCGGCGACCAGGACGCCGACACGCACCAGATCGACAACGTCCGCTACCAGCTGGTCGACCGGCGCGGCAACGGCGGCGCCGACCGCATCGACATGAAGGGGCCGCAGGGCAGCCTGCAGCATTCCACGTATTCCACCTGCGATCCCCAAGACCGCCGCTGGGAACTGCGTTCGCGGCGGATCGACATCAATACCGACGATGGCTGGGGCGTGGCGCGCGGCGCGACGATCCGCCTGGGCAAGGTGCCGGTGCTGTACGTGCCCTACCTGAAGTTCCCGATCGACGACCAGCGCCACACCGGCCTGCTGTATCCGGCGATCGGCCTGTCGGGGCGCAACGGCTTCGACTGGAAGCAGCCGATCTACCTGAACCTGGCGCCGAATTACGACGCCACCCTGGAACCGCGCTACATGAGCGAGCGCGGCTTCCAGATGGGTGCCGAGTTCCGCTACCTGTACGAGAACGGACGCGGCGAGATCCAGGGCACCTGGATGACCAAGGACGACCTGGTCCGCGACCGCATGAACGAAGCGGACTACGACCCGCTCAACCCGAACAACCCGGATCCGGACGACGGCCGCGGTTTCATTTCGTACGAAGGCTCCCACCGCTTCAGCCGGAACTGGCAGGCCCGCGCGAACCTGACCTGGCTCAGCGATGCCCGCTATCAGGAAGACTTCGGCAATTCGCTGTACGGCCAGGCGTATTCCTCGGTGACCAGTACGGCCGGCGTCTATGGCGCGGGCGAGTACTGGACGGCCGGCCTGATGGCCGACCATTGGCAACTCGCCGACTATCTGAGCACCGAGGACTCGCTGCCCTACAACCGCCTGCCACGCACCTATCTCAACTGGAGCCAGCCCTTGAGCCGCTGGGTCACGGTGGGTGGACATGCGGAAGCGGTGAAGTTCCAGCACGACGAGAAAGCCGGCGGCAGCCGCATCGACATCAAGCCGACGGTGTCCTTCCCCATTCAAGGCGCCGCCTGGTACGTCACGCCCACACTGTCCTACCGCCACACGGAATACCGGTTGGAAAGCGATCTGGCGCAACAGATCGCGACCGACCGCGCCGTCGATGCTTTCGGCGTGCCCGCCAACCAGCTTACGCCGGCCCAGATTGCCCAGTTCTACGACCGCTCCCCCAGCCGCAGCCTGCCGATCGGCTCGCTGGATGCCGGGGTCTATTTCGATCGCGAAACCGAGGTCAAGGGCGACCGTTTCCTGCAGACGCTGGAACCGCGGCTGTTCTACCTCAACGCACCGTACCGCGAGCAGGATGGCCTGCCGATCTTCGACACGCGTCCGTTCAACTTCAGCTACGGCCAGTTGTTCCGCGACAACCGCTACACCGGGCCCGACCGCCAGACCGACGCCAACCAGCTGACCCTGGCGGTGACCACGCGCCTGCTGCGGCAGAAGGATGGCTTCGAGCGGCTGTCGGCCAGCCTCGGCCAGATCCGTTACTTCGACGACAGCCGTGTCGTCCTGCCCGGTGAGGTGCCGCTGGAGAGGGGCAAGTCGGCCTGGGTAGCAGACGCCAACTATGCGCCGACCGATCGCTGGACCATTGGCGCGTCGTACCAGTGGGACCCGAAGTTCCGCCGTGAAGACCTGGCCAGCGTGCGCGCGCGCTACCTGCTGCCGGACGACGGCGTGGTCAACCTCAGTTACCGCCGCCGCCGCGACCTGCTGGAGCAGGCCGACTTCTCGTTCCTGTACCCGGTCACGCCGGCATGGAGCGTGGTCGGCCGCTACTACCATTCGTTCTACCGCGATGAAGCACGTGGCATCGAGCCCGGCCTGCTGGAAGGCGTGGCCGGCGTGCAGTGGGACAGCTGCTGCCTGGCGGTGCGCGCGCTGGTGCGCCGTTACGTGCGCAATCGCGAAGGCGACATGAACACCGGCTTCCAGGTCGAGTTCGTCCTGAAGGGCCTGGGCTCGGCCGGCCAGGACACGGACCGCACCCTGCGCCGTGCTATCCTCGGTTACTACCGAGACGACCTCTATCTCGTCCCACCGAGCAATATCGCGCCGCGTCCGGACGACTCCACTTACGCTCCGGATCCGATGCCATGACCAAGCCGTTTTCCCGCCTCCTGATCGCCGGCCTGCTGGCCGTCTCGACCGCCGCCACGCCGGTGCTGGCGCAGACGCTGCAGCCGCTCGACCGCATCGCCGCCGTCGTCAACGAGGACGTGGTGCTGCAGAGCGAGCTGGACCGCGCCGTGCAGAACGTGCTCGCCCAGTACGCCAACCAGCCCGGCCAGCTGCCGCCGCGTGCCGTGCTGGAACGCCAGGTACTGGAGCGCCTGGTACTGGTCAAGCTGCAGGTCGCACGCGCCGCCGAAACCGGCGTCCGCGTCAACGACGCCGACCTCAACAACGCGGTCAACGCGGTGGCGCAACAGAACGGCACCACGCCGGACGGCCTGCGCCAGCGGCTCGAAGCCGACGGCATGTCGTTCCCCGAGTTCCGCAATTCGCTGCGCGACGAAATCACCATCCAGCGCCTTAAGCAGAGCTTCGCGCAGAGCCGCATCAACGTCAGCGAGGGCGAAGTCGACGCCGCGCTTGCCGCGCAGGCCGCCAGCGGCACGCAGTACCGGCTGGCGCACATCCTGGTCGGCCTGCCCGACGGCGCCAGCGCCGAGCAGATCAGCACCGGCCAGGGCAAGATCGATGGCGTCAAGGCGCTGGTGGACAAGGGCGAACTGGATTTCGCCGCCGCCGCCGTGCGCTACTCCGACAGCCCCAACGCACTGGAAGGCGGTGACCTGGGCTGGCGCAGTGTCGACGAGATCCCGACGGCCTTCGTGCAGATGCTCAAGGACATGCAGCCGGGCCAAGTGGTCGGCCCGCTGCGCGGTCCCAGCGGCTTCCAGTTGCTGAAGCTGGTGGAAGTGCGCGATGCCGCGCAGGCCGAGAAGCGTTCCGTCGAGGAATACAACGCGCGCCACATCCTGGTCCGCATCACCCCGACCCAGGACGTGGCCGCGGCCAAGGCCAAGATCGACACCCTGCGCGCGCGCATCGCCGGCGGCGCCGACTTCGTCGCCGTGGCGAAGGAATCCACCGAAGATGCGAACAGCCGCGAGGACGGCGGTGACCTGGGCTGGTTCCCGGCCGACGCGTTCGGCCCGGCCTTCGGCAAGGAAGTCACCGGCCTGCAGGACGGCCAGGTCAGCGCGCCGTTCCGCACCGATGCCGGTTGGCACATCGTCCAGCGCGTCGGCAGCCGCCAGACCGATGTGACCGACCAGAACCGCCGCGCCCAGGTGCGCGACACCATCGGCCGTCGCAAGGCCGAGGACGAGTACAACCGCTATTTGCAGGAACTGCGCGGCGAAGCCTACGTGAACTTCCGCAGCGGCGATCGCGCCGAGACCACGCCGGGCGGCTGACATGACGCCCCGGCTGGCGCTGGTTCCGGGCGAGCCTGGCGGCATCGGACCCGAGCTGTGCGTGCGGCTGGCACAGCGTCCCCGCAGCGACTGCACCCTGCTCGCCTTCGGCGACGCCGCCACGCTGGGTGCGGCCGCCGACGCACTTCGCCTGCCCCTGCGGCTGTTGCAGGAACACGAGGTCGCCACCCAGCCCGGCGACCTGCGCCTGCATCCGGTGCCGAATGCCGCGCCGAACACCTTCGGCAAGACCGATCCCCGCAATGCCCGCGCCGTCATCGATGCGCTGACGCAGGCGGCCGATGCCTGCCTGCGCGGCGAACTCGATGGCCTGGTGACCGGCCCCGTGCACAAGGCCGCGATCAACGCCGGCGGCATCGCCTACAGCGGCACGACCGAACTGCTGGCGGAACACGCACGCTGCCCGGTGGTGATGATGCTGGCCAACGACATCGTGCGGGTCGCCCTGGCCACCACGCACCTGCCGCTGCGCGAGGTGCCCGATGCCATCACGCATGACGCGCTGGCACAGGTCCTGCGCATCACCCGTGCCGCGCTTCGCACCGGCTTCGGCATCGCCGATCCGGTCATCGCCGTGCTCGGACTCAACCCGCATGCGGGCGAGGCCGGGCACCTGGGACGCGAGGAAATCGACGTCATCGAGCCGCTGCTGCGTGAGCTGCGCGCGGACGGCATGCGCCTGGAAGGGCCGCTTCCCGCCGATACCGCCTTCCTGCCGCAGAAGCTGCGCGGCTTCGATGCGGTACTTGCGATGTACCACGACCAGGGCCTGCCGGTACTCAAGTACAGCGGCTTCGAGCAGGCGGTCAACCTGACCCTGGGCCTGCCGTATCCGCGCGTGGCGGTCGATCACGGCACCGCCCTGGATCTTGCCGGCCGCGGCATCGCCGATCCATCCAGCCTGTTCGCCGCCGTCGCCACGTGCGCGCGCATGGCGTTACAGCGAGGAGTGAGCGGAGAGGAGTGAGGAGTGAGGGAGATGTCGCGCCTCCGTCGCTCCCGCCTGCTCTGCTCACTCCTCACTTCTCCACACTCACTTCTGCTCCCAAAGGCTCCCCGCCCCCCATGTCCTTCAAGGCTCCTCCCAAGAAGTCCCTCGGCCAGCACTTCCTGACCGACCGCAGCTATATCGACAAGATCGTGATGGCGGTGAATCCGCAGCCCGGCGACCGCCTGGTGGAGATCGGACCGGGCCAGGGCGCGATCACCTTCCCGCTGCTGCGGAAGCACGGCGAACTGACCGCGATCGAATTCGACCGCGACCTGATCACGCCGCTGATGGAAGCTTCTGAAGGCATCGGGCGGCTGACCATCATCCACAAGAACGTGCTGGACGTGGACTTCGGCAAGCTCGCCGGCGACACGCAGGTCCGCCTGGTCGGCAACCTGCCCTACAACCTGTCCTCGCCGATCCTGTTCCATGCCATCGAACACGCGGCGTCGATCCACGACATGGTCTTCATGCTGCAGAAGGAGGTCGTGGACCGCATGGCCGCCGAACCGGGCAGCAAGGTCTACGGCCGGCTCAGCGTGATGCTGCAGGCGTATTGCCGCGTGGATTCGCTGTTCGTCGTGCCGCCGGGCGCGTTCCGGCCGCCACCGAAGGTAGACTCGGCGGTGGCGCGCCTGGTGCCGCGCGACGCGGCCGCCATCGGCATCGCCGATCCCCGGCGCTTCGAGGAGGTCGTGCGCGCCGCTTTCGGCCAGCGCCGCAAGACCCTGCGCAATGCGCTGGGCGGCACCTGCACGACCGACCAGATCGAAGCGGCCGGCCTGCGCCCGGATGCACGCGCCGAACAGATCGACGTGGACGGCTTCGTGCGCCTCGCCAACCTGCCGGCGGAAGAGTGACTTCGCGTCGCCGCATGGCGTTGTTTCCGCTTTTACCTGCGTTTGCATACACTTGCCGCATGGACTCCCCCGACTACGCCATCGACGTGGATGTCGCCACGCGCTTCCTGGACGACCAGTCCGCGCCCGAGGATGGGCGTTACGTGTTCGCGTACACCATCCGCATCCACAACCGGGGCCGCGTGCCGGCACAACTGCTGCGCCGGCACTGGGTCATCACCGACGCCAACGGCAAGGTGGAGGAAGTGGAAGGCGAAGGCGTGGTCGGCGAGCAGCCCTGGCTGAGACCGGGCGAAGACTTCCGCTACACCTCCGGCGCCGTTCTGGAAACCGCGCTGGGCACCATGCAGGGACGCTACGACATGCTGGCCGACGACGGCACCCGCTTCGACGCCCCCATCGCCACTTTCACCCTGTCCGTTCCGCGGACGCTGCACTGAGCCCGCCGCGATGACGGTCTGGGCCATCGGCGACCTGCAGGGCTGCTACGACGCGACGCAGCGCCTGCTGGAGAAGATCCGCTTCGATCCCGCACAGGACCGCCTGTGGTTCTGCGGCGACCTGGTCAACCGCGGCGGACAGTCGCTGGAAACGCTGCGGCTGGTGCATTCGCTGCGCGAGCACAGCGTCGTCGTGCTGGGCAACCACGACCTGTCGCTGCTCGCGATCGGCGAGCGCTCGCCGGACGAACAGCGCAAGGTCAATCCCGACCTGCAGCGCGTCGTGCTGGCCGACGACGCGCGCATGCTGCTGGACTGGCTGCGCCTGCAGAAGCTGGTGCACGTGGACCGCGACCTCGGCTGGATGATGGTGCATGCCGGCCTGGCGCCGAAATGGACCACCACGCTCGCCGAGAAGCACGCGCGCGAGGTCGAACAACAGCTGCATGGCAACGCCTACCGCAAGCTGTTCCGCAACATGTACGGCGACAAGCCGAACTGGGCGCCGCACCTGTCCGGCCACGACCGTTCGCGCGCCATCATCAACGTGCTCACCCGCATGCGCTATTGCACCCCGCGCGGGCGCATGGCGATTGAGGAGAAAGGCGCTCCGGGCCGCCAGGCGCAGGGCCTGTACCCGTGGTACGAAGTGCCCGGGCGCGCCGAGCGCGACCTCAAGATCGTCTGCGGCCACTGGTCCACCCTGGGCCTGATGATCGGCCATGGTGTCCACGCGATCGACACCGGCGCGGTGTGGGGCGGCAAGCTCACCGCGTTGCAGCTGAATACCGACGACATCCGGCTGGTGCAGGTGCCCGGCCGCGACGTACCGCCACCGCCCAAGGGCGAGCTGCCGAAGGATTGACGTAGCGTGTGCTGCACGCACGACCGCATGGATCCGCTACCGCGCACTCGTGCGCATGGCGCACGCTACGTCCGGTCAAACGCGCCGATACTCCACGAAATCGAACGCCAGCGCGTGTCTGGCATCCGCCGGATGCGCTTCGCGCGATACCTCGCGCCAGTCCGCGGGATCGAATGCCGGAAAGAACGCATGCGCGTCTTCGACCAGGGTGTCGACTTCGGTCAGGTGCAGCACGTCGGCGCGGTCCAGTGTCAGCGCATAGACCTCGCCACCGCCGATCACGCAGAGCTCATCGCTCCCCTGCGCCGTCGCGATGCGGATTGCCTCGTCGACCGAGGCGACCGCCTGCATGCCCTCGAACGGGACACGACCGCCCCGCGTCAGCACCAGACTCAACCGTCCGGGCAATGCACGCCCCAGGGATTCGGCCGTCTTGCGCCCCATCAGCACCGGCTTGCCCAGCGTCAGCGCCTTGAAGCGCTTCAGATCGTCAGGCAAGCGCCATGGCAGGTCGTTGTCGCGACCGATGGCGCGGTGGCGGTCCATGGCAACCACCAGTGAGATCTTCATGCTCGATATCCATCAAGCATGCAATCCAACTGCCGTCGCTCGTCTTCCGGCATGGCAATGGATAGGTCGGAAGCAGCGGCGTCGACGATGTAATACTCGGTGTCGTTTCGGATACGCCCTCGCTTCAGCACGGCCCTGTACTTGCGGGATTTTCTAACCATCAGTTCCGTGAACGTCACGATGCCTCTGGACTTCAACGCGGAATCCAGCGCGAAAATTTCCTCGGGCGTCGCGTCTTCCACCCACTCAAGACAATCGTTGACCGCCTGCCTGAGACCGACCAAGGCTTTTGATTTGCCCACCTGAGCCACAATGCCACGCAGCTGGGTGGACGGATGCATATCGTTGGCAGGATCAATTCCCATAACGGCGGTCGCGTAAAAATCGAGGAACGCCCCCAGCTCCGCGAACTCCTGTTCCTTCTCCGGCGACATCGCTCGCGCCATCGTCTCGTCCTTCGCTAGACCGCCACCGGCGCCTTGATCGCCGGGTGCGGGTCGTAGCTATGGATCTCGATGTCGTCGAAGGTGAAGGCGAACAGATCGGTGACGTCGGGATTGAGATGCAGCCTGGGCAGCGCGCGCGGCTCACGCGAAAGTTGTTCACGCGCCTGCTCGTAGTGGTTCGAGTACAGGTGCGCGTCGCCCAGCGTGTGCACGAAGTCGCCGACGCCCAGTCCCGTGGCCTGCGCCACCATGTGTGTCAGCAGCGCATAGCTGGCGATGTTGAACGGCACGCCCAGGAAGATGTCGCCGCTGCGCTGGTACAGCTGGCAGCTGAGCTTGCCGTCCACCACGTAGAACTGGAACAGCGAGTGGCACGGCATCAGCGCCATCTTCGGCAGTTCGGCCACGTTCCACGCACTGATGACGAGTCGGCGCGAATCGGGATTGCGCTTGATCTCGTCCACCAGCCACTGCATCTGGTCGATGGTCTTGCCGTCGGCGCCTTCCCAGCTGCGCCACTGCTTGCCGTACACCGGGCCAAGCTCGCCGTTCTCGTCGGCCCACTCGTCCCAGATGCCGACCTTGTGAGCCTTGAGATAGGCGATGTTGGTGTCGCCCTTCAGGAACCACAGCAGCTCGTGGATGATCGAGCGCAGGTGCAGCTTCTTGGTGGTGACCAGCGGAAAGCCTTCGTTGAGGTCGAAGCGCATCTGCCAGCCGAACACGCTGCGCGTGCCGGTGCCGGTGCGGTCGGACTTCTCCGCGCCGTGCTCCAGCACGTGGCGCAGCAGATCGAGATATTGCTTCATGGTGTGCCTCCGGCAACGGGCTTCATGCGGTCTGCTTGCCGGCGACCGGCGGGGGTGCGACGGGCTGCAGGGTCGGCGCGCGACGCGACCGCCACAGCAGGTACAGACCCAGCAGCACCAGCGGCACGCTGAGGATCTGGCCCTTGGTCAGCCAGCCGAAGGCGACATAGACGCCCTCGTCCGGCACGCGCACGAACTCGACGAGGAAGCGGAACACGCCGTACATCAGCGCGAACAGGCCGGAGACCAGGTAGCGCGGTCGCGGCTTGCGCGACACCAGCCACAGCACGGTGAACATCACCAGGCCCTCGAGGAAGGCTTGATAGAGCTGCGACGGGTGGCGCGCGAACGGATCGAGCGCGCCCGCCGCGTACTGCGCCTGCAGCTGTGCGGCATCCAGCGTGCGCAACGCGGGATCGGTCGGGAAGATCACGCCCCAGCCCGCGTCCGTCGGCTTGCCCCACAACTCCGCGCCGATGAAGTTGCCGAGACGGCCGAACCCCAGCCCGGGCGGCACCAGCGGCGCCACGAAATCCATGGTGTCGAAGAAGTGCAGCCGGTGCTTGCGCGACCACCACAGCGCCGCGGCCATCACGCCGAGCAGTCCGCCGTGGAAGCTCATGCCGCCTTCCCACACCTTGAGGATCGACAGCGGGTTGTCCAGGAATGTGTCGAAGCCGTAGAACAGCACGTAGCCGATGCGTCCGCCCAGCACCACGCCGAGCATGGCGTAGAACATCAGGTCGGAAAACGCATCGGCATTGACGCCCGGCAGGCGCCCCTGCGAGGCGCGCATGCGCCCCAGCCACCAGGCGGTGGCGAACGCGAGCAGGTACATCAGGCCGTACCAGTGCAGCTTGACCGGGCCCAGCGAAAAGATGATCGGATCGATCTGGTGGAGGTAGATCATGCGCCTCGGCGTGGCCGGTGGGGGTGGGCCATTTTGCCCCAGCCGGCCCGCGCGTGGATGACTGGCGCTCCCGTAGAGCCGAGCTTGCTCGGCTGGGCCGCCATCCGGAGCCAAAAGCAGCGGAGCAAGCTCCGCTCTACGGATTCGGTATCAGTCCAGCAGGTGCGGCCGGTTGGGCAGCTCGTCCTCGTCCGGATGTGCGTCGGATTGCGGCCAGTGCAACGCCAGCAGTTCCGATACCGCGCGGATGCCCTCGATCACGGCCTGCTCGGGATGGCCGGCGCGCATCTCCTGCTCGATCAGCCGGCAGACCCGGCTCCATTCCGCGTCCTCAACCCGGCCCGTCAATCCGCGATCGGCCACGATCTCGATGCGGTGGTCGGCCAGGAGCAGGTAGATCAGCACGCCGTTGTTGGCGTCGGTATCCCAGGTGCGCAGGCGGGCGAACACCTCGTGCGCACGCTCACGCGGCGCCAGTCCCGCCAGCACCGCCGCCGGCGAGAGACTCGATTCCACCGCGAACATCACCTCGCCGCGATGCAGCCGCTCCCCCGCCGCGATGGCCTGGGTGATGCGCTGCAGGCTTCCCTCCGGGAACAGCCGGCGCGACGAACGCGCGAACAGATGGCGCAGCAGACGCATCACCAGCTCCCCGAGGCGCCACCGCCTCC
>NZ_JAKZBW010000044.1:0-21470 GCF_022539275.1 Pseudoxanthomonas sp. LH2527
CACGCCGGACACCCCCGGCAGCAGTCCCCGCAGTCCGGAGCGCCGCAAGGGCGCCCCGAAGATGGATGACGCCACGCTGCTCGCCGGCCTCACGCCCGCGCAGCAGGCCACCATCCACACCATGGAAACCTTCCACTGGCGCCTGAAGTTCGTCCGTCGCCCCCTGTTCAAGACCCCCGTCCCCGTGCTGTTCAACCGCGAAGGCGATCGCTACGTGGTGGTCAACGAGGACGGCACGATCGATGAGCAGCCGGCGTTGAAGTTGAGGGATTGAGGGCCGTCCCCAAGCGTGTGAGCGTCCCGCTCGTCAAAGGCATATTCGCGATTCGCGAATAGCGAACGCCGCCGCCACACGGGGCAGCGCAGTGCGCGGGCAATCCCCGCTTTTCCTTCTCCCCGTGCAACGGGGAGAAGGTGCCGAAGGCGGATGAGGGGCGCTGTTGCTCCAATGCCCTCGTACCGCGCAGCCAGTTGAGCCTTCTGACGGCGACCCGCGCGCCTCCCTGTGCCAGAATCCCTGCCATTCACGCCGCGTAGACGGCGGACCGGAAGAACACAGGGAGCGCCATCGCATGAGTGCCTTGCAGGAACTGCTGCAGACCTACCGTAACGCCGCCGTTTCCGAACGAGAGAAAGGCACCTACTTCGAGGAACTGATCCTCGCTTACCTGCGCAACGAGGCCACCTACCGCGACCTCTACAGCAGCGTCTACACCTGGGCCGAATGGGCGCCCCGGCACGGCTTCAATGCCAAGGACGACGGCATCGATCTGGTGGCCGAAGTCGATGGCACCGGCGAAGTCCATGCCATCCAGTGCAAGTTCTACGACCCGGACTACAAGCTGCAGAAGAAGGATATCGACAGCTTCTTCACCGCGTCCGGGCGCAAGCCGTTCACCCACCGCGTCATCGTCAGCACGACCAACCATTGGTCCGAGCACGCCGAGAACGCGCTGGTCGACCAGCAGCCGCCGGTCAGCAAGATCGACCTGCACGACCTGGAGGAAAGCCAGATCGATTGGGCGAAGTACACGCCCAAGGCCAAGCCGGTCCTGAAAGAAAAGAAGGCGCTGCGCGCGCACCAGGAATCCGCGCTGCGCGCCGTTACCGCGGGCTTGAAGGATGCCGACCGCGGCAAGCTGATCATGGCTTGCGGTACCGGCAAGACCTTTACCAGTCTCAAGATCGCCGAGGCGATGGCGGGCAAGGGCAAGCGGGTGCTGTTCCTGGTGCCCAGCCTGTCGCTGCTGTCGCAGACGCTGACGGAGTGGACGCAGGAAAGCGATGTGCCGCTGCACAGCTTCGCGGTCTGCTCGGACAGCGACGTGGGCAAGAAGAAGGGGCGCAAGGAGGACGACGCGGTCCAGACCTTCACCCACGAGCTGCGTTACCCGGCCACCACGAATGCCAGGAGTCTTGCGCTGGGCGTGGCGGCGCGCCACGACGACGAGCAGATGACGGTGGTGTTCAGCACCTACCACTCCATCGGCGTCATCCACGACGCGCAGGAACAGGGCCTGGCCGACTTCGACCTGATCGTCTGCGACGAAGCCCACCGCACCACCGGTGCTACCTTCGAGGGCGACGACGAAAGCGCCTTCGTGCGCGTACACGACGCGGCCTACATCCGCGCCGCCAAGCGCCTGTACATGACCGCCACCCCGCGCATCTACAGTGCCGAGGCCGAGGCCAAGGCCGAGCAGGACAAGGCCACCGTCTATGGCATGAACAACGAGGCCTGGTACGGCAAGCAGTTGTTCCTGATCAGCTTCTCCGAAGCGGTCAAGCGCGGCCTGCTGGTGGACTACAAGGTCATCGTGCTGGCGGTGGAAGAGAGCCACATCAACCGCAAGCTGCAGAACCTGCTGAAGGACGAGAACAACACCCTGCGCGTGGATGACGCCGCCAAGATCGTCGGCTGCTGGAAGGCGCTGGCCAAACTGGGCATCCATGAGGACGGCAACGAGACGCCCGAGCCGATGCGGCGGGCCGTGGCCTTCTGCCAGGTGATCGAGCCGGGCAAGGGTGGCAAGACGCACAAGGTCAGCTCCAAAGAGATCGCCGGCATGTTCAAGCAGGTGGTCGATGCGTATCAGGATGCAGAAGATATAGAGGAGGGCGCGCGCCTCATCTGCGACGCGCAGCACGTCGATGGCGGCATGAACGCCAGCGAGAAGGAAGCCAAGCTCGACTGGCTGAAAGCCCCCACGCCGCAGGACACCTGCCGGGTGTTGAGCAACGTGCGCTGCCTGTCGGAGGGTGTGGACGTGCCGGCGCTGGATGCGGTGCTGTTCCTGACACCCCGAAACTCGCAGGTGGACGTGGTGCAGTCGGTCGGCCGGGTGATGCGCAATGCGCCGGGCAAGAAGCGGGGCTACGTGGTGCTGCCGGTAGTCATTCCGGCCGGCGTGGAGCCGCACGAGGCGCTCAACGACAATCAGACCTACAAGGTGGTCTGGCAGGTGCTGCAGGCGCTGCGCTCGCACGATGACCGCTTCGACGCGATGGTCAACAAGCTGGACCTGGTGGGTCCGGACCGCAGCAAGATGGAAGTCATCGCCATTGCGGACAACGTGCAGCGCAAGACGGCCAAGCTGGTCAGCAAGGCGGACAAGGCCAAGGGCAAGTACAGCATTGGTGAGACGCCGGCGGACTACAAAGCCGAGGTGCAGGGCGAGTTCGAGTTCGAGGTCGGCGAGATCGAGCGTGCGCTGTATGCCAAGGTGGTGGACAAGTGCGGCAATCGGCGCCACTGGGAGCAGTGGGCCGATGACATCGCGCGGATCGCGCAGACGCATATCGACCGTATCAAGGCGCTGTTGGAGGACGAGGGCCAGCCGAAGGCGAGGGCGGCGTTCCAGGCGTTCGCGGGGGAGCTGCGCGACGATCTGAACGACAAGGTCACCGACGGCGAGATCATCGAGATGCTGGCGCAGCATCTGATCACCAAGCCGGTGTTCGAGGCGTTGTTCGCGGACGACAGCTTTGCCAGCCACAACCCCATGTCGCAGGCCATGCAGCAGGTGCTGGATGTGCTGGAGGCGGAGAACCTGCAGAAGGAGTCGTCCACGCTGCAGGAGTTCTATGCCAGTGTGAAGCTACGGGCGGAGGGGATCGACAACGCCACGGGCAAGCAGAAGATCATCGTGGAGTTGTACGACAAGTTCTTCCGCAATGCGTTTCCGAAGATGACGGAGCGATTGGGTATCGTCTATACGCCGGTGGAGGTGGTGGATTTCATCCTGCATAGCGTGAACCATCTGTTGCAGCAGGAGTTTGGGCAGACGCTGGGCAGCAAAGGGGTGCATATCCTGGACCCGTTCACGGGGACGGGTACCTTCATCACGCGGTTGTTGCAGTCGGGGTTGATCAAGCCGGAAGAGTTGGCGCACAAGTACAGGCACGAGATCCATGCCAACGAACTGGTGCTGCTGGCGTACTACATTGCGGCGATCAATATTGAGGCGACGTATCACGGGATGGTCGGCGGGGACTATGTGCCGTTCGAGGGCATCCTGCTGACGGATACGTTCCAGATGTACGAGAAGGACGATCTGGTGGATGCGTTGCTGGTGGACAACAGTAAGCGGCGTAGGCGGCAGAAGAAGCTAGATCTCCGAGTAATTGTTGGGAATCCCCCTTATTCAGTAGGGCAGAAGGAGGAAAGTGAGGACACTAAGCGTGTTCCCTATCCGGCGTTGGATGCCCGAATCCGCGATACCTATGCCGCTCGTTCGGATGCCACGCTGAAGAATGCACTGTACGACAGCTACATTCGTGCCATCCGCTGGGCAAGTGACCGTATCGGAAGTGCAGGCGTCATCGGCTTCGTCACCAACGCGGGATTCGTCGAGGCAAATACGGCGGATGGTCTGCGTCAATGTCTTGCTGAAGAGTTTTCCGACATTTATGTCTTTCACTTGCGCGGAAATCAGCGGACCAGTGGTGAAGCGTCACGCAAGGAGGGCGGTAAGATCTTTGGTAGCGGGAGTCGTGCGCCGATTGCTATCTCTCTCCTGGTCAAGAATCCAGGCGCCGCTGCGCGCGGTCGCATCTTTTTCCACGACATAGGTGATTACCTGGGTCGAGATGAAAAGCTGGCAAAGATCGAATCGTATGGAAGCGTGAGTGGTATTTCCAGCTGGGAGGTAATTTCGCCAGACATTCATGGCGATTGGCTGAAGCAACGGGACGAAGGATTCAAAAATTTCGTCTCCATGGGGGACAAGAAGAGTAGGGACATAAGTATCTTTGATGGCTATACGCGAGGCGTAATGACATCTAAAGATGCTTGGCTCTTCAACTCATCGAAAGCGCGTCTTCTCGCGAACGCCAAGTCCATGGTCGAATTCTATGAGGCGGAGCGGGATCGATTTTCTCAGGCTGCCTTGATGGATCGTGGCTCGCCGACACCTGAGCCTGCTGATTTCTTCAGTAAGGACGCCACAAAGATAAGTTGGGATGGGGAGCTGATAGTCGCTTGTTCTAAGGGTAAGGAGCTCATCTTTGATCCTGACAGAGTCGTCGAATCTACATATCGGCCGTTCCATCGTCAGTGGTACTACGGAGAAGCAAGGATTAATCTCCGCCTTTATAGAATGCCGCTAGTTTTTCCGGCAGCTGATTCGTTCAATGTCGTCATGGTCGTTAATCAGAACTGGAAGGCGAACGGAAACATCGTTTTGATGATGGGATCTGTGCCGGATTTGCACAGCAATGGAGATGCTCAGTGCTTCCCTCTCTATCTTTACGACGAAGCTTCCCAGCAACTTGGTGACGGTCTGTTTGCTGCACGGTCGGCGGATGGGCGACGCCGCCGCGACGCCATAACCGATGCCGGTCTCGCGCATTTCACGAGTGCCTATCCCGGCGAAACGATCAGCAAGGAAGACCTGTTCTATTACGTCTACGGCATCCTGCATTCCCCCGATTACCGCGAGCGCTACGCCGATAACCTGAGCAAGGAGCTGCCCCGCATCCCGCGCGTCCGCAAGGCCGAGGACTTCTGGCATTTCAGCAAGGCCGGCCGCGCCCTGGCGGACCTGCACCTCAACTACGAAACCGTCGAGAAGTTCCCGCTTACCATCCAGACCAAAGGCCCGCTGACCGACGCCGACTACCGCGTAGAGAAGATGAAGTTCGCCAAGAAGAAGGACCCGGAGACCGGCAAGTCCGTCAACGACCGCAGCACCGTCATCTACAACACCAAGATCATCCTGACCGGCATCCCCGACGCCGCCTGGGACTACGTGGTCAACGGCAAGGCCGCCCTCGACTGGGTGATGGAACGCCAGGCCGTGCGCGTGGACAAGGCCAGCGGCATCGTCAACGACGCCAACGACTGGGCCACCGAAACCATGGGCAACCCCAAATACCCTCTGGAGCTGTTCCAGCGCGTCATCACCGTCAGCCTGGAAACCCAGAAGATCGTCGACGCGTTACCCACCCTCGATATCCTTGAGAGCTGAGCCAGAAAATTTCCATCAAGGAGGAGTTGTCATGAGCATTGAGTTCGCACTGTGGCGGGTGGACGGAGATAATCCGCAGCGCCTTGGCATGACAGGCAACAAGCTGGAGGAAAATCTCAAGCAGTGGCTAATTCGGGATCTGGGAATCGTTGCGCCCGAGCTTATGCTCATCGGCTCGGAGGTTTATGCGTTTGATAAGGAGAGAATCGATCTCTTAGCGCTGGATAGAAGTGGCAAGATCTACATCCTTGAGTTGAAGCGGGGTATGGCGCGCCGCGAGATCGTTGCGCAGTTGCTCGACTACGGGGCGTGGGTCGCGGGTCTGACGGCTGCTGATCTCAACAACATCTTCGAGAAACATTTCCCGAATAGACCGCCGGGTCTGCGTCTCGAGGACGCCTTCATGGCCAAGTTCGGCCATCCATTCCCTGAGGAGCCTGACACAGGGCACGAACTCTGGATGGTCGTGTCGGGGATGGATCATCGGACCAAGCAGGTGTGTGAGTACTTGGTCTCTCACTACGAAATGCCGATCAATGCCCTGTTCGTCCATCTCGTGACGGACGGGGATCGTCAGTACCTGGCGCGAGCTTGGTTGCACGATCCGTCACAGACGCCTCCGCGCGTGAGTGAGGCGTTGGGCTGGAACCGCGAGTACTACGCTAGTTTTGGCGAGCATGAGGCGCGTTCCTGGGAAGAAGCGCGCAGGTTCGGATTCTTGGCGGCGGGAGGCGGCGCTTGGTACTCGCGCACGCTGAAGATGCTGAAGCCTGGCGATAGAGTCTGGGTGCGTGTACCTGGAAAGGGCTATGTCGGGGTCGGGCAGGTTACGGCGTCCGCCGTGCCTGTTGATGATTTCAAAGTCGAGATCGACGGGCGGTCGCGAGATATTATTGATGTGGCTCCCGCCATCGCGCAGGCGACACGATTCGTCGATGATGCGGACGCCGCAGAGTATCTTGTGGGTGTCGATTGGCTGCGTGCTGTACCTATCAGCCAGGCGATTCACGAGGCTGGATTCTTCGGCAACCAGAACAGCGTGGCTCGACCGCGTGCGGAGTCATGGGTCAAGACCGTCGAGCGGCTGAAGGAGCGTTTCGGTATCGACGACTAGTCCGCGAAGGACTGCGTTGATCTATGCTTGAACCAAAGGAAGGACTCCAATGCCCATATTAGATTTGAAGACCTTCAACTTCCCTCCGGCGGCGGCCGTTGGCAATCGGACGGAGCATTGGGACTTGCCATGGGTAGACCTTGTATGGGCTGCGGTATCGGTTGGAAAAGGGTCGTTGGCTCACATGCATCAATACGGCCGTTACTCGATGTTCGAGATGACATACCGAACCGCGATTATCTACGCGAACCTTATGAGATCTCCAGACTTGAGCTTTGGCAGGTCTAAGGCGTACATCGGACTTGATCCATCCGAGAAGGGGGCGATCTCCTATTTTCTGGGTGTTGCGCTGACAAAGGCCTTTGTTGAGAGGAAGTTGAGTGTTTCCTGGCTGATGCATGTTGACCTGTATAGAGACAGGTTTGGGGTAAACCTCGCTCCCGGAGAGCGGCCAGACTTGTTCGGTGAGGATGCGCTTGGGCGATGGATAGTTGCCGAGTCTAAAGGTCGAACAAATCAGCACGATAAAGATGCGTTGATCAAGGCAAAACGGCAGGCTTCACGAGTCATCGACGTCGATGGAGCTCCACCTCACCTTTCGATAGGTTTCGTGTCGAGCTTCAACAAAGGAAGATTGACGCTGGTGGCTGACGATCCTCCCATTGATGAAAAGGGCGAAGGTCTCTCGCTGCGTGTCTCAAAAAACGAGTTTCGAAGCACCTACTACCGTCCCTTCGAGGAGCTTTTGGCTACCTTTGAGACGCGGCAAGAGCAAATTGGGGGTCAGGAAGTCCGCGTTGTCTACTCGGAGTCATCTGATCTTTTTCTTGGGTTGTCGCAAGGCGAGGATGGCGTCATCGAGCAGCCTGCTCAAGTGAGACGTAGGAGAGAGCCGATTCGCGACGTGCAGAGGAATGCCTATCTAGGGTCGGACGGAATCTACGTTCGGCTGGGTGCTTCCTGGAGCGATGAGCTAATGAGTCTTGAGCCTCAAGAGCGACGCGCTGATTAGAGTTCGAAGAAAAACTGGGTACGTTTCTCTTAGTCCCGTTCTCTACCCAAGCAAGGAAGCTCCATTGAAAGCCAACCTCATCCTGCTCGCCGCCTTTGCGGTGTCGCTGGCATTCAGCGCGGTCACCGTATTCGGTGTGTTGATCTGGAAAGCACGCATCCAGCGTCGTTCGCCTTTGCATGGGCGACAGGTCGGACATGTGCCGGGGCAACAGCTCGTTAAACGCCATGGCGAAGCCGGCGATGGCATGTTGACCTCCGGCCTGCTGATGTATCTCTCGGCCCCGACCATGCTGATGGCGTGGGCACTGGTGCGTGTACCACCCGACCGCATGCGTATTGATGGCACGACATGGGTCTATGCGCTCGGCGCCGTCGTGATGTTCGGGTGGGGTGCGTACGACTTCATCAAGCACTTCAAGCGCGCGCAGAACGCCAAGGATGGATTGCTTGCCGAGCGCGTCACTGGCATGCAGCTCAATCGCCTGGTGGCGGAGGGATGCCTCGTCCTGCATGACCTGCCGGCCGAGAACTTCAACATCGACCACATCGTCATCGGCCCCCGTGCCGTGTATGCCGTGGAGACCAAATCGTTCCGTCGTCCACGAGGGCAGAGCGACACCGCCGCGCACCGCGTGACCTTTGACGGCAAGGCGCTGCGCTTCGCCGACTTCGTCAACACCGCTGCCGTCGAGCAGGCCGCCCGGCAGGCCCAGTGGCTCAAGCGGAAGCTGCACGAATCCCTTGGCATGGATATCCCGGTGGTGCCGGCATTGGCGCTGCCAGGGTGGTACATCGACAAGACCGAGGCGGGCAAGACCTCCGACGTGGTCGTGTTCACGCCGATGGGTAAGGGCGCCGACTTCCTCGCGCGCGGGCAAGAGAAACTTGCGCCCGAGCAGCGCAGGATGATTGCGCAGGCGCTGGCGGTCCGGTATCCCGCCCTGTAGCGTTGACTCACGCGGGCTGGAGCCTGCCCTACCACCCCTCACTCAAGGACGACCATGCCCAGCTTCCACGATCCCGACTTCGCGTTCTCCCTCGACATTCCCGATCACTGGCACTTCATGCCCGGCGCGTGGTCGCCGCTGGAGCAGGGCAAGCGCCGCGCCGAGGCAGGGAACGAGGCCGACGGGACGCTTCAGTTCGCCAACACGCCGTTCTGCTTCGCCATGGCGCACCACGAAGTGACCGGGAAGGAACGGCCGGCGCTGCAGGTGAGCGCCAGTACCTCGCGCGTGCCGGGCGATGCCGAGGCCGCGGCGTTGCTGAAGTTCCAGATCGACATGCTGCGCGACGAGCCCGAGAACTTCGTGGTGGAACAGGCCACGCATGAGGCGAGGGTGGCCGGGCATCGCGCCAACTTCCTGCGCGTCAGGTCCACGGCACGGGTGCAGGCGGAGGACATCGTGGTCGACGTCGGCGTGCGCAGCCGGTTGTATCTGGTGTTTACCCCGGGCACGGCCTTCACCTTCAACCTGTCCAGCAGCGACGACCCGGCGTACTACGACGAAGCGGACTTCGACCGGATCATCCAGTCGGTGCGGATCGGCGGCTGATTCCTCCACGCATGCGCCGTCGCGCAGCGGCACATCCCCATCCGCCTCTCTTCCAACAAAAACATCCAACGACGGATGTTTTTCGGTCTCTCTTCTCTCATTTAGGTCCAACGTCGGATGTTTTTGGTCCAACGTTCCCAGTTTTTCGTCCTCTCTTCTCTCACTAAGGTCCAACGCCGGCTCTTTTTGATCCGGCGTCGGATGTTTTTCGGCCGTTCTTCTCACACATAGGGCCAACGTTGGCCCTTTTTGATCCAACGACGGATCTTTTCGGGCCTCGCGCGGCTCTTTTTCGTCCAATCGCGCCGCTTAGTGTGAGGACTACTCCACTTGCAACGTGACAGCGCGAAACGCGGGCAGGCGAGGGTAGGCTGCGGATGCCGGTCGGACCCGGCCGGCACAACCTGAAAGGACGCTATGACATGACACAGAACCGCATCGCCATGACGTTCCAGACCGATCGCCTGGAACGTATCGACAACGCCCTGACCTCGCTCGAAGTCGACCTCGACCTGCTGATCGCCCTCACCGTGGAAGAACGCCAGGAACTGGTGAAGATGGGCACCAAGTCGCGCGCCTTCTGCGCCAGCGCCTTCGAGTACGCCCAGCAGCACGCCGGCCTGATGCCGCGCGACTTCGACTTCGACGCCTTTCGCCAGGACATGACCGCCCTCGACGCCCTGCGCCCGCGTGCCGCCCGGCTGGCCCACCTGGTCCAGCGCATGGCCGACACCGAGCTCGCCCTCGGCAGCGACGTCATGGAAGCCGCGCTGGAGGTCTACGGCGTGCTGAAAGTGGCCGGCAAGGACAAGGGCGTGGACGACGCGCGCCGCGAACTGGCCGCGCGCTTCAGCCGTCGCCGCACCGTCGCCGCCGAAGCCCCGGAGCCGTCGGCGGCGTAAGTCCCAGCGCCCAACGGCAACCCCCAAGGCCCCGCACTGCGGGGCCTTTCTTTTGCCCGCTTCCTGAACAGCAACCCCCGCACCCGCGCCCCCCCCTGCCAAGTTTCACGGGTAGCGCACGCGGCGCGACGATAAGGTGAGGCGACGCCATCAGAAGATGCATGCCCCATGGACAACTCCTTGATGGCAGGCGGCCTGCACGCACCGGCGGAGCAGCGCCTCCGCCTCTACGAAACCCTGCTGCAGACCACGCCCGACCTGGTCTACATGTGGGACCTGCAACACCGCTTCACCTACGCCAACGCCGCCCTGCTGGCCCTGTGGGGCAAGACCTGGGACGAGGCGATCGGCAAAAACTGCCTGGAGCTGGGGTACGAACCCTGGCACGCGGCCATGCACGACCGCGAGATCGACCAGGTCATCGCCACCCGCAAGCCCGTGCGCGGCGACGTGCCGTTCAACGGCACCCACGGCCGCCGCATCTACGACTACCTGCTGGTGCCGGTGATCGGCCCCGGCGGCGAGGTGGAAGCCGTGGCCGGCACCACCCGCGACGTCACCGAACGCAAGCAGCACGAAGACGCCCGCCGCAGGAGCGAAGAACGCCTGGCCGCGATGGTCGATGCCAGTTCCGACATGGTCTACCGCACCAACCACGACTGGAGCGAAGTGGACGTGGTGGGCGGCAGCGAACTGCTGGGCCCGCACGGCACGCTGACGCCCGACTGGCTGGACGTGCTGATCCACCCCGACGACCGCACCGCCGTGGCCCATGCCATCGCCCACGCCCGCGCCACCCACACCACCTTCAGCGCCGAGCACCGCGTGCGCAACAACGCAGGCGAATGGTCGTGGGTGTCCTCGCGCGCCGTGCCCATCCGCCCCATCGGCGGAGAAGTGACCGAATGGTTCGGTGCCGCCACCGACATCACCGCGCGCCGGCAGCACGACGAACACCAGCGCCTGCTGCTCAACGAACTCAACCACCGCGTCAAGAACACCCTGGCCATCGTGCAGTCCATCGCCCTGCAGACCCTGCGCAACAGCGACGACGTGGCGCTGGCCTACGACCGCTTCGAATCGCGCCTGCACGCGCTGACCCAGGCGCACGACATGCTGACCCGCAAGCACTGGGTGCGCGCGCCGATCGAGGAGATCGTGCGCACCGCCATCGCGCCGTGCGTGCAGGAAGACACCTCGCGCTTCGGCCTGGTCGGCCCGCCCATCGACCTGGACCCGCAGCGCGGCCTGGCCCTGACCATGGCCCTGCACGAGCTGTGCACCAACGCCATGAAGTACGGCGCGCTGTCGGAAGAGGGCGGGCGCGTGGACATCCGCTGGACGCGCGAACGGCGCGAGGGTCGCGACTGCCTGGTGCTGGTCTGGGAAGAAGTCGGCGGACCGCCGGTGGTGGCGCCCACCCGGCGCGGCTTCGGCTCGCGCCTGATCGAGCGCGGCCTGCGTCACGACCTGGGCGGCCAGACCTCGCTCGATTTCCTGCCCACCGGGGTGGTCTGCCAGATCACCGCACCGCTCGCCAAAGAAGGAGTTGCCGCATGACCACGGACGCCACCCCCACGCGTGTCTTCATCATCGAAGACGAATTCATGCTGGTCATGCTGCTGGAAGAACTGCTGCCCACGCTGGGTTACGAAGTGGCCGGCACCGCCGCCTCGCTCGACCAGGCACTGGGGCAACTGCCGGCGCTGGACACCGACATGGCGGTGGTGGACGTCAACCTGGCCGGCACCGAATCCTTCCCCGTCGCCGATGCGCTGCGCGAGCGTGGCATCCCGTTCCTGTTCACCACCGGCTACGGGCAACACGGACTGCCGGAACGATTCGCCGATACGCCCGTGCTGGCCAAGCCGTTCCGCCGGCACGATATCGAAGCGGCACTGGCGCGCCTGCACGCGTCGCGCTGATCGCGGCGGCGGGACAACACCGAAACAGAACGGTTACGCAGGCGAGCCCGGCGCATCGCCATGTACGTAGGCCACGCCCAGCAGGCGCGACAACGCGTGCAGGCGGCGCAGCACGGACGAGCGCAACGGCATCGGCGCGCGGTCGTAGACCTGCGTCCACAGGCTGCGGAGAAAAACATGCGGGTCGCCGATGTCGGCGCCGGAGCGGACCAGGATTTCCGCGTCCGACAGACGCGCATCGATACGTTCTTGGCAGAGCATGTGCCGATGCTGCGTCGATCTCCGTAAAAAAGTCGTGCGCGCAGCGTCAACGTGTTCAGCCCGCAGTCGTGTTGGCGCCGTAGCGTGACTGCCTGCTGAAAATCCGCGTGCGTTCCTCACGGATCGCCAACGTCGCCATGGCCACGCTGGCCCCACGCAAGCGAGGAACCCGCCATGGATCGCAAGAGCCAGGACGCCACACCTGTGGTGCCCAATCATTTCGAACAGCAGCGTCGTCCCGACGGTGCCACCGTGCCCGGCGAATCGTCGGGCAAACGCACCAATGACGAACGCAACGATCCCGAGCGCGAACCCGGCGCCAGCGACGGACAGCCTCGCCACCATCCTCCGCAGATCTGAAGAAAAGGAGCACGCATGACACCCCTCGACAAACCGCTGCGACGCGAACTGACCCTCGGCGAGCAGGCCTACACGCTCACGATCGATCCCACCGGCCTGAAGCTGGTGGAAAAAGGGCGCCGCAACGGCGTGGAAATGCGCTGGGCCGATCTGGTCACCGGCGATGCCACGCCGGTCGCCACACCGCAGGCGCCTTCCCTGTAATCGCGCCGCTGCCGGCGCGCAGGAGCTCCGACATGAACCCGATCACCGCACACGGCACGCCCCAGCCCAGTACACCGGGCACGCCGACACCGCCCGGCCGGCCCACGCCGCCGGGCACACCCTCCGCACCCGGCATGCCCAGCGCGCCGGGCACGCCAAGCGATCCCTACCGGCCGGAACCGCAGGACCCGCCGCCGATGCCGCGCGATCCCGGCGATCCGGACGACCTGCCGATCGGCCCGGATCAGCCTTCTGACACGCAGATCCACATCGATGACCCGCGCGATCCGCGCAGCATCGCCGACTGACGCGCACCTGCGTGTCGCGAAGGGAGGGAACCGGATGAGCACCGTCACTGCCACGACCGTCAACGCCACGACCTGGAAGCAACGCCACGGAGTGCCTATGCGACTTGCTGACTTCATACAGGCCAACACGCCGCGCATCCTCGACGACGCGGTGGAGTTCGCCGTCACCCAGGCGCCGCCCGGCGCCAACTTGAACGTAAAGCGTCTGCGCAACGACATTCCCAAGATCCTGGGCGAGATCGTGCTGGACCTGCGCACCGAGCAGAGCCCGGCCCAGGCGCTCGCCAAGGCCCACGGCCGCGCACCGGCGCCCGCCGGACCGGAGTCGGCGGCCAGCAGCCACGGCCGCAGCCGCGCCGACGACGGCTTCGGCGTCAACCAGATGATCGCCGAGTACCGCGCCCTGCGCGCCTCGGTGCTGCGCCTGTGGGCGCTGGACGAAGCCCTGGCCACCCACGCCATCGACGACATGATCCGCTTCAACGAAGCGATCGACCAGGCCGTGGCCGAATCGCTGGTGGAGTTCTCGCGCACGCTGGAATCGTGGCGCAACGTCTTCCTCGGCGCGCTGGGCCACGACCTGCGCGGCCCGCTCACCGCCGTGGTCGGCACCGCCGACCTGATGGTGGACAGCACCCGCGACACCCCGCACGCACGCCAGGCCGAACGCATCCTCAACGGCGGCCTGCAGCTGAGCCGGCTGGTGGACGGCCTGCTCGACTACAGCAAGAGCATGCTCGGCGGCGGCATGAAGCTGCAGCGCAGCGCCTGCGACCTGCACCAGGCACTGGCCGAGGAGATCGACCTGCTGCGGGTGACGCTGCGCGACGCGCCCCTCTCGCTGCACGTGGAAGGCGAGACGCACGGCCACTTCGACGACGCCCGCATCCGCGAAGCCGTGCACAACCTGGTCACCAACGCCGCCAAGTACGGCGACCAGGGCAGCGCGATCCGCGTTTCCCTGCACGGCGACACCGACCATGTGCGCATCGCGGTGACCAACGCCGGCGAACCGCTCTCCAGCGACGCCCTGAACGCCCTGTTCGACCCCCTGCGCCGCGGCTCCCGCGCCGCCAACCAGGGCGAACACTCCAGCCTGGGCCTGGGACTGTTCATCGTCCGCGAGATCGCCACCGCGCACGGCGGCGACGTGGCGGCCCGCGTCGATGCCGGCAGCACCACCTTCGTCATCACCCTGCCACGCGATGAAGCGCGCGTGGGGGTGGTGGTGTGAGGTTGTTGGGGCGGTTTTCCTTCTTCCTGTAGCAAGGGGGGAGGGAAAGCGGAAGCTCTCGCACGAATCGCCGCTTTCCCTTCTCCCCGTGCCAACGGGGAGAAGGTGCCGAAGGCGGATGAGGGGCGATTTCGCTTCGACATGCATTGAGCATCGCCATCCCATTCGCTACGACATCGCGCAAGCCGGATAACTGCGCCGCCGCAATCACCACCGCGCACGCCCCTCATCCGCCCTCCGGGCACCTTCTCCCCGCAAGCAGGGAGAAGGAACATGGTCGTCATCGCGCGTGGAGCCGCTTTTCCTTCTCCCCGTGACAACGGGGAGAAGGTGCCGAAGGCGGATGAGGGGCGCTTTTTCTTCAGCCTTCACCAAGCAGCGTTATCCGCTCTTCGTCACAACATCGCGCAAGCCGGATAACTGCGCCGCCGCGATCACCACCGCGCACGCCCCTCATCCGCCCTCCGGGCACCTTCTCCCCGCAGGCGGGGAGAAGGAGAGCAAGAGCAATCGCGCGCGGCACCGCTGTTCCTTCTCCCCGTGAACAACGGGGAGAAGGTGCCGAAGGCGGATGAGGGGCGCAGTTCCCTCCGTGTGCATGACGCTCTACAACACACAATACGCACGCCGACCACGACACCACGCGCACAAGATGTTGTCGCCGCGTATGCACCAGCCTGAAGCCGCTGCACACGATGGTCACGTCGTATCGGGAAGATCGGACTCACGCCGTTCGCTGCATTGCCTGCGTCGGCACGATCACTTTCTTTCGAACACAGGACACGACCATGACACGCGATACCACGCAACGCGATGCAAACAGAGACCCCATCACCGGCGCGCCGGGCTCGCACCCGGTGGGTGTGGGGGTGGGCGGTGTGGCCGGTGGCATGGCGGCCGGTGCGGTGGCGGGCACGGTGTTCGGTCCGATCGGTACGTTGATCGGTGCGGCCGCCGGTACCGTCATCGGCGCGGCGGCTGGCAAGGGGGTGGCCGAGCGCATCGATCCCACCGGTGAGGTGGAGTACTGGCGCGAGACCCATCGCACCCGTCCGTACTACTCCGACGAATACGATTTCCAGCGCGACTATGCCGGTGTCTACCACGCCGGTGCGGTGGCGCGGGGCGAGTATCCCGAGCAGTCGTGGGAGGACACCGAGCGCCGCCTGCAGGCCGGGTGGGAGGAGCGCCGCGGTGAATCGCGGCTGGACTGGGAGCGCGCACGTCCGGCGCTGCAGGATGCGTGGGAACGGGCCGACCGTACCTACGGCGCGTATGCGCAGACCGATGAGCAGTTCTCCAAGCGCTTCGACACCGCGCCGTATCGCCAGGGCGACGATGCCTTCGACGATTACCGCCCGGCCTATCGCTACGGCACGTATGCGCGCGCGCAATATGCCGACCGCGAGTGGGACGACAGCCTGGCCTCGGACCTGGAGCGCGGCTGGGATCGCGCACGCGGGGGTTCGCGCCTGACGTGGGAGCGCGCCAAGCACGCGGTGGCCGATGCGTTCACCCTCGACCGCCAGAAGCCGCACTGAGCCAGGTGCCGCGCGCCCTGTTCCATACGGACAGGGCGCAGCGGCCAAGGCGTGCGTTTCCCCCACAACCAATCAAGGAATACGACATGACGTCATTGCCCACCGATGCGCTGGTGGTGATCGCCGACGGCGAGGGTGCGCGCCTGTTCCGCAACCGCGGTGAACGCGGTGCGGTCTCGCTGCACCAGGTCGATCTGCTCGAACTGATGAACACCAACGACGATGGCCCGGCAGGCAGCATGCCCGGTGAATCGTCGAGCCGGCAGATCGACGAAGCGACCTTCGCCAAGCAGTTGGCGAAGGGTCTGAACGACAGTGCGCTCAAGCAGCGCTACACGCACCTGGTGCTGGTGGCCGATCCGGTCACGCTGGGCCGCGTGCGTCCGCTGCTGCACAAGGAAACCACGCAGCGCCTGCTGGCCGAGATCGGCAAGGACCTGACCAACAGCCGGTTGGAAGCGATCGAACAGGTGCTCGCGGCGGCATGAGCTACCGCGCCGACTATCTGCCGGTGGCGCCTGCGCCCACGGCGGTGGATGCGTTGCCCGGGCCGGTGGTGCTGGAGTTCGGTGCGCCGTGGTGCGGCCATTGCCGCGCCGCGCAGCCGGCGATCCGCGCGTGGCTGGATGAGGTGGGCGATGTCACCCACCTCAAGGTGGAAGACGGCAAGGGACGGCCGCTGGGTCGCACGTTCGAAGTGAGGCGCTGGCCGACGCTGGTGGTGCTGGCGGACGGGCAGGAGCGTGCGCGGGTGGTCCGGCCGATCACGGCGTCAGACCTTGAGGACGTGCGGCAGGCGCTGGACGCCGCCGCGTCGCACACCACGCGCTGATGCGTTGCACGCGGTGTGCCTGCGATCAGCGCGGCACGGTGTCGCGCGCATCCGGATAATCCTGCTCCGGATCGCGCGGTTCTTTTTCTTCGTGCGGCGTGTCGGGCTGGTCGTGTTCCTTCCACGTCGCCTTGTCGTTGCGATGCCGGTCGGGCGTGTTGGCCTTTTCGCCATCGCTGTGCGGGTTGGACGGATTGACGGGATTCATCGGCATCACCCTGGCGTTGGAGGCATCGATTGCACGCCCTGCGCGGTGACGGAGAGGTGATGCCCCCTGGCGCGTGGTGCGCAGCGCGTGTCAGCGCGCGTAGCGGGTCTTCTTTTCCTGCACCTTGCCGGCGGCCGCCGTCATCACCACGCGCAGGCGCAGCCACTGGGCGAACTCCGCTTCGCTGAGCGTGCCGTCGGAGAGGCCGATCATCATGGCGTACTTCTCTTCATCGCCGGCGACCAGGTCGCCGCCATTGAGGCGCAGGAACACGCGATAGCAGACGTGCGCCGTGCGCTTGTTGCCGTCCACGAACGGATGATTGCGTGCCAGGCCGAACGCCAGGCTGGCGGCCAGGTCGGCGAGATCCGGTGGCGGGTCGCCGTAGGCGTGGCGTTGCTGCGGGCGCGCGAGTGCGGCCTCGAGCAGGCCTTCATCGCGCACGCCGCTGCCGCCGCCATGCTCGGCGAGCTGGCGGTCGTGCAGGGCCAGCGCCAGGGGAGACGTGATCCAGACGATCATCGGCGCGCGCCCTGCGCCAGACGCGCCAGCAGGCCGCGACGCCGGCGCATCACCTGCTCGGCGACACGCCAGGGATCGGCCTGCATGCGATGGCGACGGAACAGCCCGCGCAGGAACCACAGCAGCGTGGCCATGTCACTGCGCCAGCTTGTGCAGGACCTGCCGGTCCTCGCGCATCACCTGCTCGGCCACCTCCATCTGCTCGGCGAGCGTGGGGTCGTACACGGTCAGGCGGATGCCGTCGGGTGTCTCCAGCGCATGCAGTTCGTCGCCCTTTTCCAGGCGCAGCCGCGCGAGCAGTTCACGGGGCAGGATGACCCCGGCCGAGTTGCCGATGGTGGTGATCTTGAGCTTCATGACAGAGAGGTCCAGGCGTTATAACGGGTGTTATACGCCGGCCGGGGAGGGCTGGCAAGCGGCGGGATGCGGCGCGCGCGTACCGCTGCCGTGCGCTGGCGCCGCCGCGGATGCGCTCTTAATGTGACACGTGCTGCACAATGGCGCATGCGACGGCCGAGGGTCGCGGCCCGGCATCATCCTGGTGTCATCGCGGCCGCTAACGTCTTCAGGAGGAAAGCGCAGGACGTTCCATGGAGACAGGACTCATCGCGACCTATGTGCCGGAGCTGGTGGTCACCTCGTTCGTGGTGGCGGTGGCGGCGTCGTATGCGGCACTGAAGACCACCGGGCGGATCCGCGCCAGCGACGCCGTGGCGCGGCGCTGGTGGCTGGCCGGCGGCGCGCTGGCGATGGGCATCGGCGTGTGGTCGATGCACTTCATCGGCATGCTGGCGCTGCGCCTGCCCATTCCGCTGGGCTACGACATCGGGGTGACCGTGCTGTCGCTGCTGATGGCGGTGGCGGCCAGCGGCTATGCGCTGTGGCTGGTCACGCGCGACCGGATGGGGCGGCTGCGGCTGCTCAGCGGCGCGGTGGTGATGGGGCTGGGTATCGCGGCGATGCATTACGTGGGCATGGCCGCCATGCGCATGCAGCCGGCGATCATCTACCAGCCGGTGTGGTTCGCCGCCTCGTTGCTGATCGCCATCGGCGCCGCCGGTGCGGCGCTGGCGATCGCCTACCGCCTGCGCGACAACGCCCGCCACGAACGGCTGCACCGCGCGCTCGCCGCCGGCGTGATGGGCGTGGCCATCGTGGGCATGCACTACACCGGCATGGCCGCCGCGCACTTTCCCGCCGGTTCGATCTGCAGTGCCGCGCTGCGCGATGGCCTGTCGCCGGATTCGCTGGCCTGGCTGGTAGTGGTGGTGAACACCGCCGTGCTGGGCACCGCGATCGGCGCCAGTGCGCTGGACCGGCTGCTGCACGAGCGCACCGCGCGGCTGTCCGATTCGCTGCAGCAGGCCAACCGGCAGTTGACCCATCTGGCGATGCACGACGCGCTGACCGGCCTGCCCAACCGGTTGATGCTGATCGAGCGGCTGCAGTCGCGCATGCTGCACGCGCAGCTTCATGGCGAGCGGTTCGCGGTGCTGTTCATCGACCTGGACGGCTTCAAGGGCGTCAACGATGCGTTCGGCCACCACGTGGGCGATGCGCTGCTGGTGCGCGTGGCCGACATGCTGCGGCGCATGGCGACGCCCGCCGACACGGTGGCGCGGCTGGGCGGCGACGAGTTCGTCATGGTCACCTCCGTGGCCGAGGCGGGCGAGGCCAGCGTGCGCGGCGAACGCCTGCTGGGCTGTCTGGCCGAGGCGACGCGGTTGCAGGAAAACGACGACGTGACGGTCAGCGCCAGCATCGGCATTGCGCTGTATCCCGGCGATGGCGAGGACGCCCAGGCGCTGCTCGCGCATGCCGACGCGGCGATGTATTACATCAAGCAGGCCGGCCGCAACGGGCTGGCGCTGTACGCGCCGGCGATGGGCGAGGAAGCGCTCGGCCAGCTGCAACTGACCTACGAACTGCGCAAGGCGCTCGAACGCGGGCAACTGGTGCTGCACTACCAGCCGCAGATCCGGGCCGCCGACAACGCCATGGCCGGCATGGAGGCGCTGGTGCGCTGGCAGCATCCGCGGCTGGGCCTGGTGATGCCGGACCGCTTCATCGCGTTGGCCGAGCGTGCGGGTCTGATCGTCGATCTCGGCCAGTGGGTGCTGGATGAAGCCTGCCGGCAATGGGCGGCATGGCGCCGCGCCGGTGCGCGCGTGCCGAGCGTGTCGGTGAACCTGTCGCCGGTGCAGGTGCGCGGCGACAGCCTGGTGGGGCAGGTAACCGCCGCGATGCGCCGGCATGGCTTGCCGGCCGGCGCACTGACGCTGGAAATCACCGAGTCGATCGCGATGCTGGAGCCCGAGCGCACGGCGCAAGTGCTGACGCAGCTGGTGGAGGCGGGTGCGCGCATCTCGGTGGACGATTTCGGCACCGGCTATTCCAGCCTGTCCTACCTGGCCTGCCTGCCGGCGCACGAACTGAAGGTGGACCGCCAGTTCGTGCGGCAGATGACCACCGGTCCCCGCCACGCGGCCATCGTGCAGTCGGTGGTGCTGCTCGGCCAGCAGCTCGGTCTGGAAGTGGTGGCCGAGGGCGTGGAAACGCTGGAACAGAAGCAGATGCTGGTGGCGATGGGATGCCATCGCCTGCAGGGCTACTACATCGGCCAGCCGCGCCCGGTGGAGGAGATGCCGGTGTCGTCGCTGGTGCGGCAGGAACCCTTTGCCGCCTCGGGCACACACGGGTAGTCGGGCATCGCGTAGTACTGCATAGAAAAAGCGCCTGCGGCCTCGTCACCGCAGGCGCCTGGCGCGCCCGTCCTGTCGAACGCTGCGCTTACCGGTAGACACGCTCGCAACGGCGCTCGACCACGCGGTCGCCCTTGGTCTCCTGGCTGTTGCCCTGCACCTTGCGGCCGATCGCGCCGCCGGCCACGGCACCGCCCACGGTGGCGACCTTCTTGCCGCTGCCGCTGCCCACCTGGTTGCCCAGCAGGCCACCGACCACCGCGCCGATGGCGGTGCCCGCCACGCGGTTGGGGTCGCGGCTGTTCTTCTGGACTTCCACGTTGCGGCATTCGACCTTGCTGCCGTCGTTGAAGCGGCGCCCTTCGTCCTGCGGACCGTAGGTCTGCGCAGCGGCGGTCGCCATTACCGACAGCAGGCCGAGCGAGAGCAGGTAGCGGGAAGTGGTCATGACAGTTCTCCTTCAGTGGAATCGCCAGTGAAGGCTGCGCGCGCATTCGCGAAAGCGGGGTGAAGTCCCGAGCCACTGTTCATCTCTTGGTGCGGTGATCGTGACGCCCGCACGACAAACATGACGCCCGGCTGACGGAGGCGGATGGCGTTGACGGGGGCATGACGCGTCCGCGCCTAGCGTGCCTCCATCCCCGACGAGGAAGCGCCATGCACACGCCCGAAGAACTGGAAAAGAAGCTGTGGAAAGCGATCAAGTCCGACCGCACGCTGATGCTCGGCCTGGACGGCGCGGAAGACGGCCATACGCGGCCGATGACGGCCTTGCTGGAGCATGACGGGCGCGGCCCACTGTGGATCTTCACCGCCACCGACAACCGGCTGGCACAGCAGACCCTGTCCCCGCAACGCGCCATCGCCACCTTCGCCTCGATGGGGCACGACCTCTTCGCCAGCGTGCAGGGCTCATTGGTGCGCGACGATGACCGCGCGGTGATCGAGCGCCTGTGGAACCCCTTCATCGCCGCCTGGTACGAAGGCGGCAAGGACGACCCCAAGCTCGCGCTGCTTCGCTTCGACGCGGAACACGCGGAGATCTGGCTCAACGAGCACAGCCTGCTCGCCGGCGTGAAGATGCTGCTCGGCGTGGATCCGAAAGAGGATTACCAGGACAAGGTCGCGGAAGTGAATCTGCGCAGCTGAGGTGCGACGCATCGGCGGATCCTGCTTTTCCTTCTCCCCGTGCCAACGGGGAGAGCAACTGTCTTGATTCAGGCTGTTTGGGAGGCGTTGAGATGGTCCCGCATGCGGGCGTTGAGGATGACCAGCAGTTTGCGCATGGATGCCACCAGGGCCACCTTGGCGGGTTTACC
>NZ_JAKZBW010000045.1:0-18002 GCF_022539275.1 Pseudoxanthomonas sp. LH2527
GGGTGGGATCGGTGAGGGCGGCAGGGTCGTGCTTTCGTCCAATCCCGAATCCCGTCTCCCGAATCCCGTCGGCGTCAGCCGATCAAATGCGGCAGTCGCTGGAACAACGTCGTCGTGTACTCCACCAGCACGCCGAGCAGGTAGCTGCCGGTGGCGAACAGGGCGGCGGTCAGTGCGATGGCTTTCGCGACGAAGGCGATGGTGGGTTCGTTGAGTTGCGTGGCCGCCTGGATCACGCCGATGACCACACCGACGACCAGCACGACCAGCAGCAGCGGACCCCCGACCCAGAGCGCGATCTCAAGGCCACCACGCAGTTCGGTAAGAGCGGTTTCGGGACTCATGGGCGGGCCGGGAACAGGGAACAGGGAATGGGGAATGGGAGAGAGCGAAGGTGATGGGCCATGCGGGGCAGTAGACGGGTCATGCGGCTCACCACTCCCGATTCCCCATTCCCGGCTTCAACGCGGTCATACCGCGTTGAAGCTGGCGGCCAGCGAGCCCACGATCAGCACCCAGCCGTCGACCAGCACGAACAGCAGAATCTTGAACGGGGCGGACACGAGCATCGGCGACAGCATCATCATGCCCATCGACATCAGCACGCTGGCGACCACCAGGTCGATGATCACGAACGGGATGAAGATCAGGAAGCCGATCTCGAACGCGGTCTTCAGTTCGCTGGTGATGAACGAGGCGACGACGATCGGGAACGGCACTGCATCCGGGCCGGTGTAGCTGCCATGTCCGGCCAGGCCGGCGAAGGTCATCAGGTCGGTTTCGCGCACCTGCGCCAGCATGAAGTCGCGCAGCGGGCCGGTGGTCAACGTCCACGCGGTGGAGAAATCGATCTGGCCGTTGAGGTAGGGCGCCATGCCCTGCGCCCACGCCTTTTCGCCGACCGGCATCATCACCAACATGGTGAGGAACAGCGCCAGGCCCACCAGCACCTGGTTGGAGGGCGTCTGGCCGGTGCCCAGCGCCTGTCGCAACAGGCCCAGCACGATGATGATGCGGGTGAACGCCGTCATCGCCAGCAGCGCCGACGGGATCAGCGTGATCGCCGTCATCAGCAGCAGCGTCTGCAGCGGCAGGCTGACGGTGTTGTCGCCGACCTGGCCGACATTGACCTTGGGCAGCGTCGGCAATGCGGGCGCCGTCGGTGCGGCAGGCGCCGCCGGTGTCGCCGCAGGTGCCGCGACAGGCGCGGTCGCGGCCTGCGCGAACGCCAGCGTCGGCGCGGCCAGCCACAGCAGGCAGATCAGGGAAAGGACGAAACGACGCATCTCAGGACTCTTTGCGCAGGCGCTTGGCCAGCAGTTCGGCGAAGTTGGGCAGGGCCGGCGTGGGGGCGACGACCAGCGGTTCGGGCAGCGTGTGCAGCGCGGTGATGCCGCCGGCGGTCACGCCGATCAGCAGCTGTTCCTTGCCGACCTCGATCACCATCACGCGTTCCTTGGTGCCGACCGACAGCATCGACACCACGCGCAGCTGTTCGCTGGGGCGGATGCCGACGCCCATGCCGGGCATGCGCTTGAGCAGCCAGGCCAGGCCCAGGATCAGGCCGAGCACCAGCACCAGGCCGACCAGCGCGCCGCCGATGCCGGGCGTGGACGGCGCGTGCTGGCCGATCTTCTGGGCGGGCGCCGCGGCGGCGGCGAGCAGGGTGAAGGCGTGCATGGCGATCGGCTCAGCGCAGGCGGCGGATGCGTTCGCTGGGGCTGACCACGTCGGTCAGGCGCACGCCGAAGCGGTCGTTCACCACCACGACTTCGCCATGCGCGATCAGCGTGCCGTTGACGAACACGTCCAGCGGTTCGCCGGCGCCGCGCTCCAGTTCCACCACCGAGCCCTGGTTGAGCTGCAGCAGGTTGCGGATGGGCATGCGCGTGCGGCCGACTTCAAGCGACAGCGTCACCGGCACGTCGAGGATGACGTCCAGGCTCATGTCCATGTCGTGGCCGGCATGGGCGTCGCGGTCGGCAATCGCGGTATCGCCGAAGGCGGTGGCGAGGACTTCTTCGTTCTGGGGAATCATGGCGTGGCGTCCTGGAAGGCGACGGGTGCGAGGGCATGGCGGCCGGCGGTCGGTGGCTGGTGCCGGCTGCCGGGTGGGTGGTGGGCGGTGATCTTCACCGCGTTGAGGCCGTTGGAGATGCCGAACTCGCCGGTGAACACCGGCACCTGCTCCACGCAGACCGGCACGCACTTGGGCAGGTCGATGGGCAGGATGTCGCCGACTTTCAGGCGGGTGAGTTCGCGCAGGTTGATGCGCTTTTCGGCGAGCACGCTGGAGACGGTGACTTCGGCGCTGCGCAACTGCTCGTGCATGGTCACGCGGAAGCTGTCGTCGTCGTGCACGCGGTCGGACTGGATGCCGGCGTCCAGCAGTTCGCGGATCGGCTCGAGCATGGAATAGGGCAGGGTGACGTGCAGGTCGCCGCCGCCGCCGTCGAGCTCCACGTGGAAGCGGCTGACCACCACGTACTCGCGCGGGCTGACGATGTTGGCGAAGTGCGGGTTGACCTCGCTGGTGATGTACTCGAAGTCCACCGGCATCACCGGCGCCCAGGCATCGATCAGGTCGGCGAAGGTCTGCTTCAGCAGCAGTTGGATCACCCGCATCTCGGTGGCGGTGAACTCGCGGCCTTCGATCTTGGCCGGGTAACGGCCGTCGCCGCCGAAGAAGTTGTCCACCATCGTGAATACCAGCTTCGGTTCAAACACGATCAGGCCCACGCCGCGCAGCGGCTTGAACTTGACCAGGTTGAGGTTGGTGGGCACGTACAGCGAATGCAGGTAGTCGCTGAACTTGACCGTCTCGATGCCGCGCACCGACAGCTCGGCGGAGCGGCGCAGCAGGTTGAACAGGCCGATCCGCCACGTGCGCACGAAGCGCTCGTTGATCATTTCCAGCGTCGGCAGGCGGCCGCGGACGATGCGGTCCTGGCTGGCGAAATCGTAGGTCCGCGCCACCGTGGGGTCGTGCGGCGGCTCCTCGGTCTCGATGACGCCGGAGTCGACGCCGTTGAGCAAGGCGTCGATCTCGTCTTGCGACAGCAGGTCACTGGTCATGGCGGCGGGCGTCCGTCACTGCATCACGAAGCTGGTGAAGAGGATCGACTCGGCGCTGGGCTGGCCGGTCTCGGCCACCAGCAGCGACTTCACCTCGCCGAGGGCGGCGTTCTGCAGGCGCTCCTTGCCTTCGCGCGACATCAGGCTGGCGGCGTCCTGCTGGGCGAACAGCATCAGCAGGCGCGCGCGTATGGCCGGCGCGTGCAGCTGGATGGCGGCCATCGCTTCGGGATCGCGCGTCATCAGCTGGACTTCTACCTGCAGGTAGCGCGCGCCGCCGGTCTCACCGACAAGGTTGACGACGAAGGGCGGCTCCAGCGCGAAGTACTGGGCCGGCGCCGGCACTTCGCCGGGCTTCTTGGCCTTGGGCGCGTCGGCGCTCTCTTGCTTCGTGCCTTGGGTGGCGAAGTACCAGGCGCCGGCGCCCGCTGCGCCGGCCGCGATCACGGCCACCAGTCCGATGGTCAGCAGCGACTTGCCGCCCTTGGGCTTGTCGCCCTTGTCGGCCTTGGATTTGCTTGCGTTCTTGTCGGCGGCTGCCACGGCGCGGGATCTCCTGAGGGGTCAACCCGGGGATGCAAGCGCTGTGCCGTGGTGTGGAAGCGGGGCCGACGGGGTTTTGACGGGTGGGATTTCTGTAGGAGCGACGTGAGTCGCGACCGCACGTCATCTGCGTCCGGGAACGTCATTCGAGCGCGGATGACCGCCTGATCCAGCGTCAATGATGCCGAGTTCATAAGGTCGCGACTCACGTCGCTCCTACAGCAACCATGGCAGGCCGTCAGGCGTAGGCGTCGACCAGGCCGCGGGCGGTCATGCGGACGGTGCGGGGCGTCTCGATGGCGGGTTCTGGGCTGTCGCTTCCGCCTTCGCCCAGCTCCGAGCCGCCGCCCTGTGGGCGTGGCGTGTGCTGCTGGCCCACGTCGGCGTGGGCGAGCTGGAAGCCGTGCTGGCCCAGCATCTCGCGCAGGCGCGGCAGGCTGCTTTCCAGCGCCTGGCGGACGTCGGCCTGGGCACTGGAGAAGTCGGCGTGCACGCGGTCGCCGTCCAGGCGCAGGCGGATTTCCACCGTGCCCAGGTCGTTGGGCGTGACCTTGATGTGGGCATGGCCGATCTTCTGGTCGGCCATCCAGCGCACTGCGTCGCCGATGTCGTCGTCGAAGTGGCCGCCGTGCAGATCGGCGCTCGGTGCCTGCAGGGCATTGACGGTTTCGGTGCGCGCCAGGCCGAGCGGTGCGTTGGAGGCGCCGACGCCGGCCAGCAGGTTGCCGGTCGGCGCGGTCGCGTCGCCGTCCTCGCTGCGCAGCGCATCGACGATGTCGCGACCGAGGCTGACGGCGTCGGGCACGGCGGCGGCGACCTGGCCACTGGCCAGGTGCGTGGCGAAGGACAGCAGGTTCTGCAGCGGCGCCTTTGCTTCGGGCGTGGCGGCGGCAGGGAGTGGCAGTGGCGAGGTGGCATCGGGCGCTTCGGGCGTCGCGACGTCGCCACCGACCGCTGAGGCGAAGGCCTGCGCTGCGTTGGCGAGACCCGGCATCGCCGGCAACGTGGGCAGCAGGGTACGGCCGCCGGCCAACAAGGCGTCAGCATCGGGCGCGCCTGCGGCAGGCGCGGCGCCGCCGAGCAGCGGGTTGCCGGGCGGATCGGTCAGCACCGCCGCGATGGCCTCGGTGGGCAACGCAACGGGGAGCAGCGGGAGCGGCTGCAGCACCGCCGGCAGCGCAGCGCTCGCGGTTTCTTCGGGCTTGTCGTCGTCGGTCGGGGTGCGGGCGATGTCGTCCTGCTTGCGCACGGTGTCGGTGCGCGGCCTGGCAGACGGTTTCGCCTCGTTCGCGCGCGCTTCGGGCGTGGCCGGCGCGTCCTGGGGCTTGGCGGGCCGCCGGACCATGTCGTCGAAGGCCGGCTTGTTGGCCGGCGCTTCATTGGCCGTGGACGCGGCACCGTTCGACGCGGTCGACGGCGACGCCGGCTTGACGGCGAACGACAGGGCGGACGTCGAAGACGGCATCAGGCGTCCTCGTTCTCGCGGGCGGTGGCCGCCAGGCGTGCACGGCGCGCGCCCACGTCGTCCATCTCGCGCTGGTCGCGGCGGTCGACGATCAGCTTTTCCTGCACGCGATAGCTGGCGGCCAGTTGCTCGAGTACCTGCTTGTCGCGGCTGGCCAGCAGCAGGCGGTCGCGTTCGATGTCCACGCTGGCGCGGCTGCGGTCTACGTTCTGCAACTGCTGCTTGAGCGCCTGGTCGATGCGTTCGAGGAAGGCGCGACGGTTGGCCAGCTGCGCCGGGCTGGTGGCCGCCATCTGGCTGTTGGCATAGTCCTCGGCGTACTGGCGCAATTCCTCCAGCCGCGACTCGTGCTGCGCGAGCGTGTTCTGGCGCTCGGCCAGTTCGCGGGCGATGGAATCCTCGTGCTCCTGGGCGCGGCGCAGCAGCGGATCGATTCGGCGGGACTGCATCATCGTGGGGGTTCCTTGGCGTTACTGCAGGCCGGGCGGCAGGGGCATGCCGGCGGCGATGTTGCGTTGGATCAGGGACTCCAGCGCGGCGCGGCTGCTCGGCAGGTCGGCGGCGCGTGCCACGTCCTGGCCGAGGAACTCGACGATCTCGGGCCAGCGCTCCAGCGCTTCGTCCACCGTGGGATCGTTGCCGCGCTGGTAGGCGCCGATGGCGATCAGGTCGCGGTTGCTGTTGTAGGCCGACAGCAGGCGCTTGAGCTTGCGGATGCGGTCGCGCCAGGTTTCGTCGGCGATCTCGGTGACCACGCGGCTGACCGACGATTCCACGTCGATGGCCGGGTACAGGCCGGCGTCGGCGACGCGGCGCGACAGCAGGATGTGGCCGTCGAGGATGGCGCGGGCGGCGTCGGCGATCGGATCCTGCGGATCGTCGCCCTCGGTCAGCACAGTGTAGAAGGCGGTGATAGAACCGCGACCCTTGGCGCCATTGCCGGCGCGTTCGACCAGCGCCGGCAGGCGGGCGAATACCGACGGCGGATAGCCGCGCGTGGTCGGCGGCTCGCCAACCGACAGGCCGATCTCGCGCTGCGCCTGGGCGAAGCGGGTCAGCGAATCCATCAGCAGCAGCACGTTGAGGCCCTGGTCGCGGAACCATTCGGCGATCGCGGTGGCGCGGTACGCGCCCTGCAGGCGGGCCAGCGGCGGGCGGTCGGCGGGACTGGCGACGACGACGGCGCGCGCCAGGCCGGACGGGCCCAGCGTGGTCTCGACGAAGTCGCGCACTTCGCGGCCGCGTTCGCCGATCAGGCCGACGACAATGACGTCGGCGGCGGTGTAGCGGGTCATCATGCCCAGCAGCGTGGACTTGCCGACGCCCGAGCCGGCGAACAGGCCGACGCGCTGGCCGCGGCCGATCGGCAGCAGCGCGTTGATCGCGCGCACGCCGACGTCCAGCGGCTGGGTGATCGGTTCGCGCGACAACGGATTGATCGCCATGCCGGCCAGGCTGACGCTGCCTTCGGCGCGGATCGGGCCGCGGCCGTCGAGCGGCACGCCATCGCTGTCGATCACGCGTCCCAGCAGGCCTTCGCCCACTTCCACGCCGCCGCGACGGCGCGACGGCACCACGCGCGCATTCGGCAGCAGGCCATGCAGTTCGGCGCTGGGCATCAGGTAGGTGCGTTCGCCGGAGAAGCCGACCACTTCGGCATCCACCCAGCCACCGTCGACCACCTCGACCTTGCAGGTGGCGCCCATCGGCGCTTCGCAGCCGATGGCTTCCAGGGTCAGGCCGACGGCGCGGCGCAGGATGCCTTCGCGGATCAGGCCGTGGCCGCCGAGTTCGGGATTGATCTGCGACAGGCGCGCGGACAGGCGCAGGTCGCGCGCGGTCAGCCACTCCAGCGGCTGCGCACTCATGCGCGTGCGCCGCGGTTGAGCACGGTTTCGAGCGCGCCGCGCAGGCGCGCTTCCAGGGTGCCGTCGATGCGCACACTCTCCGCATGCACACGCAGGTCGCCGCGGCTGAGCGAGGTGTCCGCGGTCAGGCGGGTGTGCGCGGTCATCGCCAGCACCGGCGTCAGCGCGGCGATGTCGTCCGGATGCAGGCGCAGTTCGACCTCGCGCTGCGAACCGCCGACGGCGTCGAGCGCCGAGGTGGCCAGTTCCTGCAGCAGCACCGGGTCGGTCTGGTAGGCGCGGCCGACCAGCGCGCCGGCGATGCGCACGGCCAGTTCGGACAGCGCGGCGACCACTTCGTTCTCCAGCCGGTCGAGCGGTCGCGAGAAGTTGTCGAGGATGCCCTCCATCTGCGCGGCGAGCCGGCGCACCTCGGCCTGGCCCTGGCCGAAGCCTTCGGCGTGTCCTTCGGCGAGGCCGCGTTCCAGGCCTTCGCGGTAGGCGGCGTTCTGGATGGCCTGGATCTCTTCCAGTGTCGGCGGCACCAGCGCGGGCACGTCCTGTTCGGCGGGCGCGTCGGTGACCACCACGTCGAGCGGGGCCGGCATCCAGCGCAGCGGCGAGGGCGTGCTCATACCATCTCCTCGGCGCTGGCGGTGAGGGCGATGACGCCCTGGTCGGCCAGGCGGCGGACGATGGCGAGGATTTCCTTCTGCGCGCCTTCCACGTCGGACAGGCGTACCGGGCCGCGCGCCTCCATGTCTTCCAGCAGGATCTGTGCGGCGCGCTGCGACATGTTGCGGGTGATCTTTTCCTTCACCTTGGCGTCGGCGCCGCGCAGCGCCAGGCCCAGGCGGTCGTTCGGCACTTCGCGCAGCAGCGCCTGCAGTTCGCGGTCGCCCAGGTCGGCCAGGTTGTCGAACACGAACATCAGGTCCTGTATGCGCGCGCCCAGGTCGGCGTCGACCTGGGTGATGCTGCCCAGGATCACCTGGTCCTGGCCGGAGTCCATGAAGTTGAGGATGTTGGCCGCGACCTTCACGCCACCGATGCTGGAGGCCTTGAGGTTCTGGTTGCCGGCGAACTGGCGCTCCATGATCTCGTTGAGCTCGTTCAGCGCGTTGGGCGGAATGCCGTCCAGCGTGGCGATGCGCAGCAGCACGTCGGTGCGGGTGCGTTCGGGCAGCAGCTTGAGGGTGTCGGCGGCCTGGTCGCTGTCCAGGTGGGCCAGCACGATGGCGATGATCTGCGGATGCTCGTTGCGCACCAGGTCGGAGATCGCGCGCGGGTCCATCCACTTCAGCGTGTCCAGGCCGGTGGTGTTGCGGCCCAGCAGGATGCGGTCGATCAGGCCGCCGGCCTTGTCTTCGCCCAGTGCCTGCACCAGCACCTTGCGCACGTAGTCGTCGGCGCCCATGCCCAGCGAGGTCTGTTTGTCCAGCGCCTCGCCGAAGGTGGCCATCACCTGCATCACCTGCTCGCGGCTGATGCCGGAGATGGTGGCCATGGCGATGCCGAGCTTCTGCACCTCCTTGGCGTTCATGTGCTTGAGCACTTCGGCCGCGTCTTCCTCGCCCAGCGAGAGCAGCAGCACGGCGGCGCGCTGCACGCCGGTGAGGGAAGTGTCCAGTGCGTTATTCATCGTTGGCCACCCAGTCCTTGACCACCTGTGCGACCTGCTTGGAGTCGGTCTTCACCGCCTCGCGCGCCTGCCGCAGCCGGTCCTCGTAGGCATCCGAGGGCAGGGCGCGCATCGGCGGCAGCTGCTCGTGCGAGAGCGTGGCGACCACGCCGTCTTCGCCGTCCTCGTCGACCACGCTGACGTCGATGCCGTCCTCGTCCTCGCGCTTCTGCCGGGACGACGGGCCGATGATCTGGCGCATGGCCGGGCGCAGCACGCCGAACAGCAGCACGATGACCACCAGGGCACCCAGGCCATAGCGCGCGATGTCGCGCACCATCGGGTTGTGCAGCCACGGGCTTTCCCAGAACGGCACGTCGACCGGCGGTTCGGTCTCGCGCACGAACGGCGCGTTCATCACCGACACCGAGTCGCCGCGCGCGGCGTCGAAGCCGACGGCTTCCTTCACCAGCGCTTCGATGCGGGTCAGCGTGGCGGCGTCCAGCGCGGTCATCACCACCTTGCCGTTCTCGCCGGTGCGCGGCACATGGTCGACCAGCACGGCGGCGGTGACGCGGCGCACGCGGCCGGCCGGCTGGCGGGTGTGCTGCAGCGTGCGGTCCATCTCGAAGTTGCGGGTGGCGCTGCTCGCGGTTTCCACCGGGGCGGCGGGATTGGGCGCGGCGGCGGCATTGGGGCCGGGCGGCGTGTTGCTGGTGGCGCCGGGCACGCCCTCCGGGCCGGTGCCGGCGACGGTGTTCTGGCTGACCTGCTCGCTGCGGATCTTGGCCGGGTCGTTGGCGAAGGTCTCGCGCGCTTCCTCGGTGACGGAGAAGTCCATGTCCACCGCGACCTCGGCGTTGACGCGGCCGGCGCCGGTCAGCGGTTCCAGCAGTTCGCGGATGCGGTCGTTGAACGAGGTCTCCAGCTTGCGCACGCGCTCGAACTGCGCGGCGTTCAGCGCGGCCTCGCTGTTCGGGTCGCTGATGGTCAGCATGCGGCCGCTCTGGTCGACCACGGTGACGCGCTCCGGCGCCAGGTCGGGGATCGACGACGACACCAGGTGCACGATGGCGTCCACCTGGTTGCGTTCCAGCAGCGCGCCCGAGCGCAGGTCGAGCACGACCGAGGCGCTGGCCACTTCGCGCTGGCGGGTGAAGGCGGACGGCTTGGGGATGGCCAGGTGCACGCGCGCATCGCGCACCGGGCGCAGCGTGGTGATGGTGCGGACCAGTTCGGTTTCCAGCGCGTGCTGGTAGCGCGCGTTCTCGACGAACTGGCTGACGCCGAAGCCGGGATCGCGCTCCATCATCTCGAAGCCGAGGCGGCCGCTTTCGGCCAGGCCGGCGCCGGCCAGCTTCAGGCGGGCGTCGTGCAGGTTTTCCTCAGGCACGGAGATGGCGCCGGAGGCCTGGTCCAGCTGGAACGGAATCTGCGCCGCACGCAGCATGTCGGTGGCTTCGGCGGTGGCCTTGGCGTCCAGGCCGGTGTAGAGCGGGGTGTAGGCCGGCTTCTGCGACCAGAAGAACACCATCATGCCGACGGCCACGGCGCCGGCGATCAGCAGCAGCGTGCCCATCTGCTTGAACACGCGCGCGTCCTGGATCTTGGTCAGCGCCGCACCGGCCTTGTCGGCGGTCAGCGATTCCTTCAGGGCTTCCTTCGACAGCGTGAGGGCCATGGTGACGGTTCGGTTCTAGGTGAGAGGGTGGGGCCGCGTTACAGCGGCATGTTCATCACGTCCTGGTAGGCCTGCACCAGGCGGTTGCGCACTTCCACGGTGGCGCGGAAGGCGACCTGCGACTGCTGTGCGGCCACCATCACCCGCGCCAGGTCAGCGCGCGGATCGCCCAGCTCGAAGGCCTGCGCCAGGGCGCCGGAGGTCTTCTGGGCGTTGTTCACGCCTTCCAGCGCGTTCTGCAGCGTGTCGCCGAAGCTCGGCGCCTTGACGCCCGGCTGCTCCAGTCCCACCCGGTTGGGCGTGAACGCGCCGGGGTTGGGCATCGGCTCCAGCGCACGCGTACCGACCTGGTGCTGGTAACTGCGGATCTGCGAGAGGATGGAGGAGACGTCGGACATGGGCGGGTGCTTCGGTCGTCGGGGTGTCTTGCCTGATCAATTGCAAGACCCGTGCCGGAAACCGCGCCCGTGGCCAGTCAGTTTTCCGTCGCCAGCGCGACGTCCTCGCGCTCGATGCCGTACTTGCGCAGCTTTTCCACCAGCGTGGTGCGGCGCAGGCCCAGCAGCTGCGCGGCATGCGCGACCACGCCACCGGCGCGGTCCAGCGCGTCGCGGATCAGGTTCAGCTCGATCTGGGCGATGTGTTCGCGCAGGTCGATGCCGGCCTCGGGCAGGCGGTCGGGCGGCGACACCGCGGCGGCCACGACCGCCGACGGCAGCGGCGCGGCGACCGCGGGGGCGGCGGCGACCGCGGCGGGCGTTTCCACCGCCGGCGCGTCCACGCCTTCGGGCTGGTAGCGCTTGGGCAGGTCGGCCACGCGGACCAGGCCGCCGGGATGCAGCACCGCCAGGCGCTCGACCAGGTTGGTCAGCTCGCGCACGTTGCCCGGCCACGCGTACAGGCGCAGGGCCTGCAGGGTCTCGTTGGCGAAGCGCACTTCGCCGCGGCCGGTGCGGGAGAGCTGGGCGGCGATGGTCATCACCAGGTCGGGCAGGTCGTCGGCGCGCTCGCGCAGCGCCGGCATCTCGATCGGGAACACGTTGAGGCGGTAGAACAGGTCCTCGCGGAAGTGGCCGTCGGCGATGCGCGCTTCGAGGTTGCGGTGGGTGGCGGCGATCACCCGCACATTGCAGCGGATGGTCTGGTTGCCGCCGACGCGCTCGAAGCTGCGCTCCTGCAGCACGCGCAGCAGCTTGACCTGCATGGGCAGGCTCATGTCGCCGATCTCGTCCAGCAGCAGGGTGCCGCCCTCGGCCATCTCGAAGCGGCCCTTGCGCGCACTCAGCGCGCCGGTGAAGGCGCCCTTCTCGTGGCCGAACAGTTCGCTCTCCAGCAGGTCCGGCGGGATGGCGCCGCAGTTGATGGCCACGAACGGCCCGTCGCGGCGCGGCGACTGGTCGTGGATGGCGCGGGCCACCACTTCCTTGCCGGTGCCGGACTCGCCCAGCACCAGCACGGTGGTGTCGAAGTTGGCGACCTGCTCGATCATGCGGCGCAGGCGGGTGACGGCCGGGCTGTTGCCGGTCGGGCCGCGGGTGGTGACCTGCTGCGCCTGGTGTTCGGTGTCCAGCCGCTTCAGGCTGGCGCGGCGCAGGCAGGCTTCCAGCTGCGCGTGGCGGATCGGGCTTTCCAGTGCCCACACGCCGGCCTCGTGCAGGCCATGCGCGGCGGCGAAGCCGGCGGTGTCGCCTTCCAGCAGCAGCACCGGCGGCGGCAACGCGGCCTTGCCCAGCCAGGCGAAGAAGGTGTCGGCGGCCTTCTGGTTGTCGAGCGAACCGACCACCACCGCCAGCCAGTCGTGCTGGCGCGCGCGGCGGACATCCACGTCACCGGCGCTGGCGACCCAGCGGGGTGTCAGGTCCATGAATTCGAGCAGTCCGGCCAGGCGTTCGGCACGGGCGGCGTCGGCGTCGATGACGAGGATGCGGGATTCACTCATGGCGGCGGTCTTTGAATTTCTCGAGGATGGGCAAGACTTCCTGGATGTAGGAAAGCTTGCTGACGAAGTCGTCGGCACCGGCGCGCATCGCGTGTTCGCGGTGCTCGGCGTCGTCGAAATGGCTGGCGATCACGATGAAAGGCGGTGCGTCCTGCGTCTTGATCAGGCGGGTGGCCTGCAGGCCGCCCATTTCCGGCATGGCCAGGTCCATCAGCACCACGTCCGGACGCAGGGTCTCGGAGCGTTCGATGGCCTCCAGGCCGTTGCTGGCGCGGCCCACGATGTCCAGCCACTCGACCTTGCGCAGGTGGCGCAGGGCGGCGTTGATGAAACCTTCGTGGTCGTCCACCAGCAGTACGGTGATCTTGCTCATTGTGTGCGTGCTCCGTTATCCGGCCTTGGCCAAGACCGATACGGTAGCGCGTCGGCGTTCCCGGGCGGGAGCGATATCGAGTTGTTCGCGGTACTTCGCCACGGTCCTGCGGGCGATGTGGATGCCCTGCCGGGCCAGCAGGCCGGCGATGGCCTCGTCGGCCAGCGGCTTGCCGGCCGGTTCGGCGTCGATCAGGCGGCGCACCATCGCGCGCACGGCCGGACCGGACACGTTGGCGCCTTCCAGCCGCACCGCGAAGAAGTGCTTCAGTTCGAACGTGCCGCGCGGGGTCTGCATGTACTTGCCGGTGGTGATGCGCGAGATGGTGGACTCGTGCATGCCGATGGCGTCGGCGATTTCCTTCAGCGTCAGCGGCGCCATCGCTTCGTCGCCCTGGGTCAGGAAGCCGGCCTGGCGCTCGACGATGGCGCGCGCGGTGCGCAGCAGGGTGTCGTAGCGGATGGACAGGCCGCGGGTCAGCCAGCGGGCTTCCTGCAGCAGTTCGCGCAGCTTGCCGGCGCCTTCGGAGGGCGCGGCCTGGTCCAGCGCGCGCTCCTGCATGGCGTTCACGCGCAGGCGCGGGGTGGTGGCCGGGTTCAGCGCCACCCGCCAGGCGCAGTCGGCGTGCCAGGCCACCACGTCCGGCACGATGTAGCCGGTCGGGGCGGGCGCCAGCGAGGCGCCCGGGCGCGCGTCCAGCGACAGCACCAGGTGCACGCCTTCCATCACCTGGTCGATGTCCAGGTCCAGCAGGCGGGCGAGGGCGTCGTATTCGTGGGCGGCCAGCAGCGCCATGCCGTCGGTGACGATGCGGCGGGCCACATGGCGCGCCGGCACGCGGCCCTGCAGGCAGTCCAGCTGCACCAGCAGGCATTCGCGCACGTCGGCGGCGGCCAGGCCGGGGAACTCGCCGCGCAGCAGGCGCTCGCGCAGCGCCAGCACGGCCGGCACGGTCAGGTCGAAGCGGGCCGAGGCCAGCAGCGCCAGGGTGTCGGGCGCCTGCTCCAGATAGCCGGCGTCGTTGGTGTGTTCGAGCCAGAACGCGACCACGTCGAGCGCGCGGTCGTCCAGTTCCAGCGCCAGCCGGTCCAGCACGCGCACGTGCGGGTCGCTGGATTCGCCGGCTTCGATGCGCTGCATGCGGTCTTCGTCGCCGTCCTGCCAGCCGGCGCCGGGGACGTCCCACAGGCTGGATTCGGGCAGTTCGTCGAAGGCGGCGGTTTCCAGCGTGGCCACGTCCTGCGCGGGCAGCACCTCGATCTCGGCGGTCTGGTCGGCGTCGTGGGTTTCCTCGACCTCCAGCAGCGGATTGAGGTCCAGCGCGCGGCGCACTTCCATTTCCAGCTGCAGGCCGTCCAGCTGCAGCAGCCGGATCGACTGCAGCAGTTGCGGCGTCAGGTGGAGTTGCTGCCCGAGCTGGGTGGAAAGTCCCGTCTTCATTCCCGTCATCCCCGATTCGATGGCGTGCCGAGGTCGGCTTCACATCGTGTTGACACTGTGCGCGGCGGGTGACGGAAAAAAAATCAGGGCGATTCTGGTCGTGCTGCGGGCACGCCCGACGCGCCGTCAGGGTTTCCCCTACGACGTCGGTTCAATGGCGGGAAAGGGCGCCCCGGGAGGACGCGGCACAACGGAAATCCGTCACGGAACGGATCTCCCGGTGATGCATTGCAAGGCTCAGGCCAGTTCGTTCTGGTGGCGCGCGGCCAGCAGCAGCAGATCGTTGGCGCGGCGGCAGCCCAGCGATTCCATCATGCGCGCGCGATGCGTTTCGACGGTCTTGACGCTGATGCCGAGCTGCGCGGCGATTTCTTTGCTGCTCATGCCGCCGCCCAGCTGGCGCAGGATCTCGCGCTGCCGCGGCGACAGCGCGGCGATGCCGGTGGGCCGCTGCTGATTGAGCATCGGCGCCAGCATCTTCGACGACACCTGCGGGCTGAGGAACACCTGGCCGTTGGCGGCGGCGCGCAGGGCGAGTTCCAGTTCCATCGGCGCGGCTTCCTTGACGACGAAGCCGGCGCAACCGCGATCGAGCGCCACGCGCACCTGGGTGGGATCGTTGTGCATGGACATCATCACCACGCGCGTCTGCGGCAGCGAGTCGCGCAGCAGCGGCAACAGCTCAAGTCCGCTGCGGTCAGGCAGCGAAAGATCCAGCAGGATCAGGTCCGGGCGGTGGATGGCCGCCATGTCCAGCGCCTGTTGCCCGTTGCAGGCCTCGGCCACGACATCGACATCGGGCAGCGCCTGCAGCAGGCGTCCGATGCCGGCGCGGACCAGGGTGTGGTCGTCGACGATGAGTACACGCACGGGAGGAACCAGATCTTGTCGCGGTAACGAGTCGTCTCACGATAGCCGCGGACGGCGGCAACGCCAATTCACAATCGCGATGGAGATGTGAAATGCCGACGCGAGTCACAGTTGAGGGGCGCGTACGGCGACGGAAACCACGAAGTTGGCAAGGCGCGGCTGTGATGGGTGCACGGCGCATGCGCAGGCGCGCACGCCGCTGCGCGCAACACGGCTACGTGCGGTCGGCCAGTTGCCGGGCTTCGGCGATCTGGCGGCGGTGCAGGCGGAACAGGTGACGGTCCATCGCTTCGGCCAGTCCAGCGTTCAAGGCATCGAACTGCAGCCACACGTGCTGCAGTCCCTGCGAGCCTTCCACCTGGTCGAGCACGGTGGCCGGCAGTTCGATCTGGTCGCTCAGCCACGCGGCGGGCTGCACGGTGACGATGCCGTTCGTACCGTTGGCAAGGGGCAGCGGCGTGGCCACATCCAGCCGCAGTCCGCGATGCGACCAGCGCAGGGCGGTGACGGGCAGGGCGTCTTCGTGGCGGCGCGCCAGGCGGCCGAGCAGCGACAGCACCAGGTCGAGCTTGGCCTCGATGCGCTGCTGCGACGGGGTCGCTTCCTTGCGTTCCTCGGGGTCGTCGCCGCTGACGTCTTCGGCGATGGCCAGCCCCTTCAGCAAAGCTTCCGAGGTCGCCTGCATCAGCGCGCGCCGGCCGGCGTCGAAGCGTGCGGGCAGCACCGCGTCACAGGTCAGTGCGCCCTCGAACAGGGCGTGTTCGGCCGGATGTTCCACCAGGATGATCGAATGGGGCACGGCTCATCCCTCCACGACGGACAGGTAGGCGCGCGCGGCGCGGTCGGCGCGCTGCGTGGCATGCATGCGCACGCGCGCCTGTTCGCGCGCGTCCTGCATGGACTTCTGCAGTTCCAGCTGCGCGCGCAGCAGCACGGCCAGGGCGTCGTAGCCGGCGGTCTTGCCGCCATCGGCGTGCAGGAACGCGCGCACATCGTGGTCGTGGCGATTGAGCAGGCGCTCGACGTCGTCCAGTTCGCCGGCGTGCAGCGCGTGGCGCATGCCGTCCAGCTGCGCGAACAGGTCGGCGAGGGCCGGTGCGGTGCTCATCCGGCCACGGCCATCGCCGGGACCTGGCGCTGCTCGTTGGGGATGGCGTTCCACGCCGATTCGATTTCGCCCAGCAGCTCCAGCGATTCGCGCAGGGCGGCGGGATCGTTGTGCAGGTTGGCTTCGATCAGCCGCGTCTGCACGTAGTCGTACAGCGCCGACAAGCTGCCGGCGATCTCGCCGCCGGCCTCATGGTCGAGCGAGCCGTTGAGGTGGCCGATGATCGCGCTGACCTCGCCGATCGCCTTGCCCTTGCGCGCCAGGTCACCGCGCAGCACGCAGGCCTCGGCCAGGCGCAGGCGTTCGCAGGCGCCCGCCAGCAGCAGGGCGACCAGGCGGTGCGGGTCCGCTTCCATCACGGCACTGCTGAGGCCGGTGTTGCGGTACTGCGCGGCGTAGGACTGAAGTGACATTGCGTGTTCTCCTGGGGTGGCGGTGCGGGGCGTGCCCCGCGCGACCACCTTGCTTATCCGGTCTGGTTGGAGAGAGAGGCCAGTTGCTGGGCCAGGTAGTTGCTGGTGTTGCTCATCTGTCCGACCAGGGCGTCCATGGCGACGAACTGCGCCTTGTACCGGTTCCCGACGGCTTCCATGCGGGCGTCCAGCGCGGTGCGTTGCGCGGCGACGTCCTTGATCTGCGCGTTCAGCCCGTTGCTGCGCAGGGTGAATGCGCCATCGGTGCCGGTGTAGCTGCCGACCGCCTTCTGCAGCGTGCCGGCGAACGCGGTGTCGCCGGTGAACGCGGTGCGGATCTTCTGCGGATCGGCGGTCAGGGCGGCGGTGAACTTGCTGCTGTCGAACACCAGCGTGCCGTCGGACGACGGAAAGCCCTTGGTCTGCAGGCCCAGCGTCTTGGCATCCAGGCCCTGCGCGGCCAGGTCGCCGAGCAGGTTGCCCATCAGGTTGCGCAACTGTCCCGAGGCGCTGCGCATCTGCGCGTCGCCGGTCAGGGCGGAGGGCTCGTTGGTTTCGGCGTTGTATTTGGTGGACGCGTTGATCGCGTTGATGGCGGTGTTGTACGCCGTCACGAAATCCTGGACCAGCTTGCTGGCGGCCGCGGTGTCGGTGGACACGATGACCGTGCTGGTGCCCTTGGTCTTCAGGTCCAGGGTCAGGCCGGGCACGGCCTCGGTGATCTTGTTGTTGCTGGCGGTGACGGTCAGGCCGTCGATCAGCACCTCGGCATCGGCGGCGGGCACGCGCTCCTGCAGGCTGCCGACCAGCGATTGCAGGTCGCTGCCGCCGGAGGTGAAGGCGAGGGTGAGGCCGTTGGCCGCGCCGGTCTTGTCCGACGACACCGACAGGTACTGACCGTCGTTGGAGGTCAGCACGCTGGCCTGCACGCCCTTGCTGCGCGCGGCATCGTTGATGGCGCTGCGCACGTCCTGCAGGGTGGCGCCTTCGGCGATGTCGATCGCCAGGGCCTCGCCGCCGACGGTCAGCGTCAATTGGCCGGCGCCGAAGGTCTGGGTGGCGGTGACCGGCGTGTTGGTGATCCATTTGTTGGCGGTGGCCAGTTCGACCACCTCCACGTTGTAGGTGCCGTTGGGCGCGCCGCTGGAGACGCTGGCGCCGACCACGGTGTCCGTGCCCGACTTGACCGTGCGCGTGTCGAACGCGGTGGCCGATTTCAGCGCCTTGAGCGCGGTGTCCAGGGTGCTGAAGGCGGAACTGACGGTGCCGATGGCGGACAGCTTGAACTTCGCCTGGCTCTCGATGCGGTTCAGGCGGTTGTCGGCGGGTTTGCGATCGGCCGCGACCAGCTGTTCGACCATGCCGGTGATGTCCATGCCGGAGCCGACGCCGCCGTAACCCAGTGAATAATCTGCCATTGACCTGTCTCCTGTCTGGCCCTTTCCGCAAAAAGGGAGGCCGGGCGGGCCGACCTCCGGTGAAGAAGGGGACCCGCCCGTGCAGTACCAATAACGGCCCAGGTGAGCCGTTCTTTAGCCGCATTTCTCCGTCTCCCACCGCCGCCGTGGGTCCGGCGTGCTGGTAAGAAATGCAGGCGAAGACGGAGATGCAGGGTTTGTGCCAGTGG
>NZ_JAKZBW010000046.1:0-17481 GCF_022539275.1 Pseudoxanthomonas sp. LH2527
AAACCCGCCAAGGTGGCCCTGGTGGCATCCATGCGCAAACTGCTGGTCATCCTCAACGCCCGCATGCGGGACCATCTCAACGCCTCCCAAACAGCCTGAATCAAGACAGTTGCTCTCCCCGCTGGCGCAGGGAGAGGGGAGTTCACCCGCAGCGCCGCCACGTCGATGTTCCTTCTCCCCGCTGGGGGGGAGAAGGTGCCCGGAGAGCCTGCCCCGTACTCGATACGGGGGCGGATGAGGGGCGCTCCTGGCGCGGACGCTTCCGCTTCATTTCCATAACCTCCATCGAGGAGGGGCGATCGATGCTGGCGTGGGAGCGACGTGAGTCGCGATGAGGCGTTACCGATGGCCCATCGCGACTCACGTCGCTCCTGCGGCGTTGGCTACCGCATCTTTTGCTGCACGAACGCATCCACTGCTTTCGTGTAGTCGGACGGCAACCCGAGCTCGCGATTCACTTCCGCGTGCGAGAGATCCTGCGGCAGCACCGCCATCGCCACGCCCAGCGTCCTCGCCTTCTCCACCATCGCGCGACCCTGCGGACAGGCGTCCCTGCGGCGTGAGGAGCAGACGAACAGCATCGGCACCGCGTCGCGTGTGAGCTGGTGGTACGGCGAGGCGGCGACCCAGTCGGTCGGGTTCCTGCCGAAGGCGGTGTCGTAGATGCGCCGCAGCGGGGGGTTCTCCATCGTCAGCGGGACATCCAGCGCGCCGCTGTCCAGCGACACCACGCCGCGCGGCTTCGCTGCGCCGGCCTCGCGCCACAGCGTGGACGAGGCGCCGACCAGCGCGGCCAGGTGTGCGCCGGCGGAATGGCCCATCAGCATCACGCGCGAGGCATCGCCGTTCCACTCGGGTGCGCGCTTCTGCACGGCCGCCAGTGCACGGGCGACATCGCGCGCCTGGTCGAGCGGCGCGGTGTCGGGCCGCATGCGGTAGTTGGTGGACACCAGGATGTAGCCCTTCGGCAGCCAGTACGCGGCCTTGTGCTCGACCACGCCGGGGTTGTCCTTGTTGCCGTTCTCCCAGCCGCCGCCGTGCACGAACAGGATCACCGGCGCGCGCTGCGGCTGCGCCGGCAGGTACACATCGAAGCGCTGGCGCGGATCGTCGCCATAGGCGAGATCGCGCAGGGCGCGCGCGCCGGCCGGCAACGCGGGCGCGCGCGCGGCGGGTTGGCGCGAGGCCTCGCGCGCCTGCTGCAGGCGTTCGCGGAAGGTCTGCGCGGCCAGCGGCGGCAGCGTGGCCAGCAGCACGCAGGCCAGCAGGCCGGTGCGGAACAGCAGCGGGGTCGTCATGGGGTCACCTCGGCGGGAAGATCAGCCGGCGCGCAGCCACAGTTGTGCGCGCAGGCCGTGGGGGGTGTTGGGCAGCAGGCGCAGCTCGCCACCGTGCTGGTGCGCGACGCGCTCGACGATCGGCAGCCCGAGCCCGCTGCCCCCCTGCGCCTGGTCGTGGACGAAGGGCTGGCGTGCGCGCTCGGCGGCCTCGGCGGACAGGCCGGGGCCGCCATCGGCGACCTCGACCACCCAGGCCGATCCCTCGGCCCACAGGTGCAGCGACAACGGCAACGCGCCATGCCGCTCGGCGTTGACCAGCAGGTTCTCCACCGCGCGCAGCAGCGCCATCGGCTTGCCGGGCAGCAGCGCGTGGTCGGGCAGGTCGACATGCCATGACTTGGCGGTGGCCGCGACCGCATGGCGGCAGATCGCGGCGAGGTCGACGGTCTCGCTGCCTTCGTCGCGGCCGTCGCGTGCGAACGCGACGAACTGGCCGAGGATGGCGTCCATCTCGGCGATGTCGCGATGCATGCTGCGGGTCAGTCCGGGATCGGTGTCCGGCACCATCTCCAGCGCGAACTGCAGGCGGGTCAGCGGCGTGCGCAGGTCGTGCGAGATGCCGGCCAGCAGCAGCGCGCGCTCTTCCGCAGCCGCGCGGACGTCGCGGCTGGCATCGCCCAGCGCCTGCGCCAGGTCGGCGACCTCGCGTGGGCCGCGCGCATGCACGGGCGGCGGCGCATCGCCACGCACGATCGCCGGCGCCGCGGCGGCGAGCTGGCGCAGTGGCTGCACCAGGCGACGCGCGAAGTACGCCGCCGCCAGCCACACCAGCACCACGCAGCCGATCAGCATGAACACCGAGAACCGGCGCATGCCGGTACCCGGGCGCTCGTAGGCGAACGACACCCACAGCGGTTCGCGCGTGGCCGGTTTCAGCCAGATCACCCGCAATCCGCGACCGGCTTCCATCCGCAGCTCGCGCCCGCTGCCCAGCGTGTCCGCCGCCTGTTCGCGCAGCTCCCGCAGCAACGGCGCGAAGCGCGGTCGGGCGTCGGCCGGCGGCGTGCTGCGTACCTCCAGCCCGGCCTCACGCAGCTGCTGCACGGTACGCGCATGCGGCTGGTGTTGATCGAGCGCTTCGACCACGTCGGCGAATCCCTGCATCGCGCGCAGCAACTGGTCGGCCGCCGGCCGCGTGGCCAGTTCGCGTCCCAGCACGAGCGCGAGCACGCCCGCGCCGATCAGCACCAGCGCGATCACCAGCACCAGCTGGCCGAATACGCTGCGCGGCAGCGGCGCCCTCATGGCGTGGCCTCGGGTGGCACGAACACGTAGCCCACGCCCCAGACGGTCTGGATCAGGCGCGGCTGGCGCGGATCGTCTTCCAGCAGGCGGCGCAGCCGCGCGATGGTGACGTCCATGCTGCGCTCGAAGGCCTCGTGCTCGCGGCCGCGGGCCAGGCTCATCAGGCGGTCGCGGCTGAGCGGCTGGCGCGGATGCCGCAGCAGCACCGACAGCACGGCGAACTCGCCGCTGGTGAGCCGCAGCAGTGCGCCGTCGCGGGTCAGTTCGCGCCGGCCCAGGTCCAGTCGGAACGGGCCGAAGACCACGTCGCCGCCGTCGGGCTGCGGTGCGCCCGGGGTGGGACGCGTGCGCCGCAGCACCGAGCGGATGCGCGCCAGCAGTTCGCGCGGATTGACCGGCTTGGGCACGTAGTCGTCGGCGCCGATCTCCAGCCCGACGATGCGGTCGATCTCGTCGCCCTTGGCGGTGAGCATGACGATGGGCGTGACGTCGCCCTGTCCGCGCAGGCGGCGGCAGATCTCCAGCCCGTTTTCGCCCGGCAGCATCAGGTCCAGCACGATCAGGTCGAAGTGGCCGCGGTCCAGCGCCTGCCGCAGCTGCGCGCCATCACCCACGCCGCGCACGTCGAAGCCCTGCGACACCAGGTAGCGCACCAGCAGTTCGCGCAGGCGCACGTCGTCGTCCACCAGCAGCACGCGGGGCAGGGTTTCGTCCATGCGGCCACTATCGCCCGCCGTCGCGACAGCCGGCAAACCCTGGCGGAGGCCGGTTTGTAAGCAGATGTTTCCGCCGCGGCCGGCAGACATATCTGCTGGCAACCACGACACACCTGGCGGCGTTGCCCGCCCTACCGTGGCCCTGCCGCCGCTTCCCCGTGCGGCCTTCCCTTCCCCGCCGAGGATTCCGCCATGAGCAAGACCCCGTTCCTGATCGCCACCGCCTTTGCCCTTTGCGCCACCACCGTGTTCGCCGACCACGCCGAAGCCCGCGAGCGCAGCCGCGCCGTGCAGCGCTCCGCGCAGGGCGGCAGCGTGGCGGTCGAGCGCAGCAATGCGCGCTTCGACAGCCAGCGCCAGCGTGGCTGGCAGGCCGATGGCCAGGGCAATGCCGCCGGTTCGCGCAGCGGCAGCGTCGCCGGCGCCCACGGCGGCAGCGCCGGTGTCGACCGCAGCGCCTACCGCCATGCCGATGGCAGTGCGGGCCGCCAGGGCAGCGCCTACGCCAACGGACCGAACGGTGGCACCGCCAGCACCAGCGGCGGCATCAGCCGCGATGCCGACGGCCATGTCAGCGGCGCACGCAGCACCACCGCCACCGGCGCGAACGGCAACGGCTATACCGGCAGCACGACCGTCTCGGACGGCACGCTGGTACACAGCCGCAGCTGCACCAACGCCGCCGGTGACGTCATCGCCTGTCCGCGCGGCCACTGACCGGACGGCGGCACCCGCTTTCCCGCAGGCGCGGCGGCATGGCACTCCCCCCTGCCGCACGGACGCATTCCCGCGCCGCCGCGCCTGCACCTTTTCCTTCCTTCACTTGGAGATTCCCGATGTCGCGTTCCATCCTGCTTCCGTTCGCCATCGCGCTGTCCGTGTTCGCGCTGGCCGCCCCCGTCGCCGCGCAGCAGCGCACGCTCACCGACGAGCAGAAGGCCACCCTGCTCGAACGCCTGAAAGACGCCGACCGCAATGGCGACGGCCTGATCGACAAGGCCGAAGCCGAGGCCAAGCTGCCGCGCCTGGCCAAGCGCTTCGATACGCTGGATGCCGATGGCGACGGCAAGCTGTCGCCCGACGAAATGCGCGCCGCCGGCCAGAAGATGGCCGCACGGCGTACGCGCTGAGGCAGGGCGATGGACGGCCTTGGTCTGTTCGTCGGCCTGCCCCTGCTGGTGCTGGCCGCCATCGCCGCCGTGGAAGCCGCCTGGCTGGCCCGGCGCGGCGTGCGTTACGACTGGAAGGGCTATTGGGCCTCGTTCGGCGATGCCGCCGGGCGTGCGCTGCTCGGTCTGCTCATCCAGGGCGGCGTGGTGGGCGTGCTGCTGTTCGCGATCTGGGAGTTCCGCCTGACCACGATTGCGATGGACCAGGCGTGGCACTGGATCGCGCTCTTCGTCGGCCAGGAGTTCTGCTATTACGGGATGCACCGCGCCGACCATCGCGTGCGCTGGTTCTGGCTGAACCATTCGGTGCATCACTCGGCCGAGCAGTACAACCTGTCCACGGCGTACCGGCTGGGCTGGACCGGCAAGCTGACCGGTGCGGCGCTGTTCTTCGGCCCGCTGGTCTGGCTGGGGTTCCCGGTGCCGTATGTGGTCGGCGCGCTGGCGGTGAACCTGTTGTACCAGTACTGGCTGCACACCGAGCTGGTCCCCCGGCTGCCGCGCGCCATCGAGTTCGTCTTCAACACGCCGACGCACCACCGCGTGCACCACGCCAGCAATCCGGAGTACCTGGGTTGCAACTACGGCGGCGTGCTGATCGTGTTCGACCGGCTGTTCGGCACCTGCCGCGAGGAAATCCCCGGCATGCCGATCCGCTACGGGCTGGTGGAGCCGGTACGCAGCTACAACCCGGTGACCCTCGCCTTCCACGCCTGGGTGAAGCTGGGCCGCGACCTGCGCCGGGCGCGCGGCTTGCGGCAGCTGGCGATGACGCTGTTCGGGCCACCGGGGTACGTGCCCGGCGACCGCTGAGAGTGGCCGGGGCAGGCGCGGGGCGCGACAATACGCGCCCCTCGCGGCCCCACGCCGCCCGCCTGCCGAGTCCCATGACCGCTTTCGCTTCCCCCGACCGCATCCGCAGCCTGTTTGCCCAGGCCATGTCCGACATGTACCGCGCCGAGGTGCCGCTGTACGGCGACCTGATCGAACTGGTCGGCGACATCAACACCGACACGCTGGGCCGCGATCCCGCGCTGGCCGAACGTCTGCAGCGTGGCGGCGAGACCGAGCGGCTGGATCTGGAGCGCCATGGCGCGATCCGCGTGGGCACGCCGGCGGAACTGGCGATGCTGGGCCGCGTGTTCGCGCTGATGGGCATGCACCCGGTGGGCTACTACGACCTGACCGTGGCCGGCGTGCCGGTGCACGCCACCGCCTTCCGTCCGCTGAGCGAGGAGGCGCTGGCCGCCAATCCGTTCCGCATCTTCACCTCGCTGCTGCGGCTGGAGCTGATCGCCGACGCCGCCTTGCGTGCCGAGGCGGAAGCGATCCTGGCCCGTCGCGACATCTTCACCGCCGGCGCGCGTGCGCTGGTGGCGCAGGCCGAACGCGACGGCGGCTTGTCCGACGCCGATGCGCAGCGCTTCGTCGCCGAGGTGCTGGAAACGTTCCGCTGGCACGGCGACGCGACCGTGCCGCTGGAGACCTACCGCGCGCTGCACGGCCTGCACCGGCTGGTCGCCGACGTGGTCAGCTTCCGCGGCCCACACATCAACCACCTGACCCCGCGCACGCTGGACATCGATGCCGCGCAGGCGGCGATGCTGGCACGCGGCCTGCAGGCCAAGGCGCTGATCGAAGGCCCGCCGCGCCGTGCGGTGCCCATCCTGCTGCGACAGACCAGCTTCAAGGCGCTGGAAGAGGAGGTCGCCTTCCCCGATGCCACCGGCACGCTGGTACCCGGCAGCCACAGCGCGCGCTTCGGCGAGATCGAGCAGCGCGGCCTCGCCCTGACACCGGCCGGTCGCGAGCTCTACGACCGCCTGCTGGCGCAGGTGCGCCAGGCCGGCGGGGCAGGCAACACCGCGGCGGATTATCCGCAGCGGCTGGCCGATGCGTTCGCCGCGTTTCCGGATGACGAAGACACGCTGCGCCGCCAAGGCCTGGGCTACTTCCGCTACCGCCTGACGGATGCGGGTGCCGCACTGCCGGCCGCCGAGCGCGCGGCGATGACGCCCGACGCGTTGGTCGATGCCGGCCATGCCGCCGTCGATCCCATCATCTACGAGGACTTCCTGCCGGTCAGCGCGGCGGGCATCTTCCAGTCCAACCTCGGCGGCGGCGAACAGCGCGCCTACGACGCGCATGCCAACCAGGAAGCGTTCGAGGCCGCACTGGGCAAGGCGATCCATGACCCGTTCGCGCTGTATGCGCGGGCGCAGGATGCGTCGATCGCGGCGCTGCGGCGCTGACGTAGGGCGGGCCTTGGCCCGCCGTCGCCATGCTGGACCTCGCTACGCGGCTTGGCGCGCAACGGTTTCGTCGCATCTCCACGGCACTCGACGCGTGTGATGGTGGGCCAAGGCCCACCCTACGAAGGTTCGCGAGGCGGGCTCAAACCGTGAAACCCGCATGACACCGACCGCCTCTGTTCCACACAACATTTGGTGTTGACGCCTCCCGACACCCCCACTATCTTGTGGCCGTCGGTTCCGGGGATGGCTAGTCTCCGGATGAAAAGGGAAGCCGGTGACGCGTTCGCGCCACTCCGGCACTGCCCCGCAGCGGTAATTGGGAACGACCCCGCCACACAGCACTGAGGCCAGGCCTCGGGAAGCGGCGGGTTAGGTGGAGCAGGAGTGAGTGGGGAGAAGTGAGGAGTGAGTAGCGAAGCATCACCTTCGCTCACTCCTCACTCCTCTTCCCTCACTCCTCGCCTCCAGGCCCATGAGTCCGAAGACCTGCCGACAGCCGCGCGATGCACACCGCGCGGTGCCGGCCGCGGATTCTCCGGGGGGAGATGGCTGGCGAAGCAGGGCGCCCGCAGTCCGTCTGCGCGGTCGCGTTACCTGCGACGCCGCTTCCCCACTGTGGTCCTCCATCCGGCCTTGCGCAGCCCTGCGAGGGACGGGCCGCCGCGTGCACCACGCATGGAGGACTCTCATGACCCCGACCGACACCGTCGTCGCCGACGCCGGCACCACCCCGTCCCAGAAGGACGCGTTCGCCCTGACCCCGCCACCCACCGCCACCGCGATGAGCGTGACCAAGCGCAATGGCGGCCGCGAGCCGGTGGATCTCAACAAGATCGTGCGCGCGGTGCAGCGCAACTGCGAAGGCCTGCACGCCATCGACCCGATGCGCGTGGCCACCCGCACCATCTCCGGTCTGTACGACGGCGCCAGCACGCGCGAACTGGACGAACTGTCGATCCGCACCGCCGCGCTGCTGACCGGCGAGGAACCCGAGTACAGCCGCCTGGCCGCGCGCCTGCTGGCCGGCTACATCACCAAGGAAGTCACCGGCCAGGAAATCCACGCGTTCTCGCAGTCGGTGACACGCGGCCACGAGGTGGGCCTGATCAACGAGCGCCTGCTGAACTTCGTGCAGACCAACGCACGCAAGCTCAACGACGCGCTGGACGCCTCGCTCGACCTCCAGTTCGACTACTTCGGCCTGCGCACGCTGTACGACCGTTACCTGCTGCGCCATCCGCACACGCGCAAGGTGATCGAGACGCCGCAGCAGTTCTTCCTGCGCATCGCCTGCGCGCTGAGCGAGGACGTGCCGGAAGCGCTGGCGCTGTACCGCCGCATGGGCAACCTGGACTACCTGCCCAGCTCGCCGACGCTGTTCAACAGCGGCACCACGCACGAGCAGCTGTCGTCGTGCTTCCTGCTGGATTCGCCGCAGGACACGCTGGAATCCATCTATGCGAAGTACGGCGACATCGCCCAGCTGAGCAAGTTCAGCGGCGGCATCGGCGTGAGTTATACGCGCGTGCGTTCGCGTGGTTCGCTGATCAAGTCGACCAACGGCCACAGCAACGGCATCGTGCCGTGGCTGAAGACGCTGGATTCCTCGGTCGCGGCGGTCAACCAGGGCGGCAAGCGCAAGGGCGCGGCCTGCGTGTACCTGGAAACCTGGCACGCCGACATCGAGGACTTCCTGGAACTGCGCGACAACACCGGCGACGAATCACGCCGCACGCACAACCTCAACCTGGCCAACTGGGTGCCGGACCTGTTCATGAAGCGGGTCGAAGCCGACCAGGCATGGTCGCTGTTCGATCCGCGCGTGGTGCCGGAGCTGACCGACCTGTACGGCGCGGCGTTCGAGCTGGCGTACACGCAGGCCGAACTGCAGGGCAAGGCGGTCAAGGCGATCTCCGCGCGCAAGCTGTACGGCCGGATGATGCGCACGCTTGCCGAAACCGGCAACGGCTGGATGACATTCAAGGACAAGTGCAACGCCGCCAGCAACCAGACGCTGCGCCCGGGCAACGTGATCCACCTGTCGAACCTGTGCACCGAGATCCTCGAGGTCACCTCGGCCGAGGAAACGGCGGTGTGCAACCTGGGCTCGATCAACCTGGCCCGCCATTTCGACAGCGACCCCGACACCGGCCGCGTCTGGTTCGATTTCGACAAGCTGGCCGAAACCGTCCGCCTGGCCGTGCGCCAGCTGGACCGCGTGATCGACCTGAACTTCTATCCCATCGAGACCGCGCGCCGCGGCAACCTGCGCTGGCGCCCGGTCGGCCTGGGCTGCATGGGCCTGCAGGACGTGTTCTTCAAGCTGCGCCTGCCGTTCGACAGCGCCGAAGCACGCGCGCTGTCGGCGAAGATCGCCGAGACCATCTACTTCCACGCGCTGGAAACGTCGGTGGAACTGGCGCAGGAACGCGGCCGCCATCCGTCCTTCGCCGACACCCGCGCGGCGAACGGCGAACTGCAGTTCGACGCCTGGAACGTGGTGCCGGAGAACGTGGAACGCTGGGATGCACTGCGCGCGCGCATCAAGGAACACGGTCTGCGCAACTCGCTGCTGATCGCCATCGCGCCGACCGCGACCATCGCCTCGATCGCCGGCTGCTACGAATGCGTGGAGCCGCAGGTGTCCAACCTGTTCAAGCGCGAGACACTGTCGGGCGACTTCCTGCAGGTAAACCGCTATCTGGTGGACGAACTGAAGAAGCTGGGCCTGTGGACGGCGGAGACGCGCGATGCGATCAAGCTGTCCGAAGGCTCGGTACAGGGCCTGGCGCAGGTGCCGGACACGCTGCAGCAGATCTACCGCACGGCATGGGAAATCCCGATGCGTTCGCTGATCGACATGGCCGCCGGCCGTGGCGCCTTCATCGACCAGTCGGCCTCGCTCAACCTGTTCATGGAAAGCCCGAACATCGGCGCCATGTCATCCATGTACATGTACGCCTGGAAGCAGGGCATCAAGACCACCTACTACCTGCGCTCGCGCCCAGCCACGAGGATCGCCAAGACCACGGTCAGCACAGCGACCACCGTTGAGCCCAAGCGCGAGTACACGCCTACGGAAGCGATTGCGTGTTCGCTTGAGAACCCCGAAGCCTGCGAGGCGTGCCAGTAAACCGTCCCCCTGCGTCGGCTCCGGCCGATGACCCCTGGAACAGCAATATGGACGTTGCCGGCGCATGGAGGCGCCACCTTCCGATTAGAGCCCCTCTCCCACCGGGAGAGGGGTTGGGGTGAGGGTACGGCGGCATCAGGATGCCTCACCGCCGTTGCCTTCGCCGTACCCTCATCCGCCCTCCGGGCACCTTCTCCCGAGGGGAGAAGGAGAACCACGAGAACACCGCACCATGTCCGCCCAACCCAAGCAGCTGCTCCTCGATCCCGGTTTCGAACTGACGCTGCGCCCCATGCGCTATCCGCAGTTCTATGACATGTACCGCGACGCCATCAAGAACACGTGGACGGTGGAGGAGATCAACTTCCAGATCGACATCACCGACCTGCACGCGAAGATGACGCCGGCCGACCGCCACCTGATCCACCGGCTGGTCGCCTTCTTCGCCACCGGCGATTCCATCGTGTCGAACAACCTGGTGCTGAACCTGTACCAGCATCTCAACGCGCCGGAAGCGCGCATGTACCTGTCGCGGCAGCTGTACGAGGAAGCGCTGCACGTGCAGTTCTACCTGACCCTGCTGGACAACTACCTGCCCGATCCGTCGGAGCGCTTCAAGGCGTTCGCGGCGGTGGAGAACATCCCGGCGATCAAGAAGAAGGCCGACTTCTGCTTCAAGTGGATCGACAGCATCCAGGACTTGCAGCGGATCGAGACCCGTGAGCAACGCCGGCAATTCCTGCTCAACCAGATCTGCTTCGCCGCCTGCATCGAGGGCCTGTTCTTCTTCGCCGCGTTCGCCTACGTGTACTACTTCCGCTCGCGCGGCCTGCTGCCGGGCCTGGCCAGCGGCACCAACTGGGTGTTCCGCGACGAGAGCTGCCACATGGAGTTCGCCTTCGAGTGCGTGCGCACCGTGCGCGAGGAGGAACCGGACCTGTTCGACGACCGCATGCAGCAGCAGGTCTACGACATGCTGGAAGAAGCCATCGAGTGCGAGGTGCAGTTCGCCGAGGACGTACTGTCCGGCGGCGTGGCCGGCATCTCGACCCGCGACATGCGCCAGTACCTGCAGCACTGCGCCGACCAGCACTTCGCCAAGCTCGGCATGCCCAAGCGCTACGACGTGCGCAACCCGCTGCCCTTCATGGAGCTGCAGGACGTGCAGGAACTGACCAACTTCTTCGAGCGCCGCGTCTCGGCCTACCAGCTGGGGGTGCAGGGCGAAGTGGGCTTCGATCACGCGTTCTAGCGCAGGTCCGTTGTAGGAGCGACGTGAGTCGCGACCGCGGCAATCAACTCCCTCATGATCCTGCATCGTCATGGGAGGTGTCGGCCTTCATTCTGTCTGCGATGGAACGATCCGCCGTCCAGGCCATTCGTTCATGCGGTCGCGACTGACGTCGCTCCTACACCGGCACAACATCCGCCGCGCTATGCTGCCGCCGGGAGCACGCATACCGGAGCACCACCATGACCGAACTGGCCAATACCGAAGCGCGCCCCGTCGAGGCCCGCCTGCTGCACATGGTCTTCCCCGACCATACCAACCACCTGGGCACGCTGTTCGGCGGCCAGGCGCTGGCGTGGATGGACATGTCCGCGTTCATCGCCGCCTCGCGCTATGCGCGCACCACCGTGGTCACCGCGCGCTCGGAACAGGTCGACTTCAACCAGCCCATCCACAAGGGCGACCTGGTGGAAGTGGTCGCGCGCGTGGTCAAGGTCGGCCGCAGTTCGATGAACGTCGACGTGGAAGTGATCACCGAGAACCTGCTGACCGGCGAACGCAAACTGTGCACGCGCGGACACTTCGTGATGATCGCGCTGGATCCGCTGGGCCGGCCGACCCAGGCACCGCCGCTGCCGCCGGCGGCGTAGGGCGGGCTCAAGCCCGCCACCACGGCACCGTCCGATGTCCCGGACGACGCCATCGCGCCGCAGGGAACGATCCGAGCGTGATCGCAGCGAAGATCGCACCGGCCCTGGCGCGGGGTTCTTCGTGGTCGTTCGTCATGCTTCTGCAAGCTCCCTCTTCGTGCAGCCCCATGACGCTTGAAGCCGCTCCACGTTGCCCCCACCGCCGCCGCTGGTTGACCGCACTCGCTGCAACGCCGCTGGCCGCCAGTGCCTGGCCACGCCTCGCATCAGCCGCCGCCTGCGACGACGCCGCAAACTGGATTCCGCCCGATGCCTTCCTCGCCGATCTGCCGCGGCTGATGCAGGCGCTGCGCGTGCCGGCCATCGGCATGGCGATGGTGGAACGCGGCGAGGTGGTGTGGTCGCGCAACCTCGGCGTTCTGAACGCAGAGACGCAGGCGCCGGTGGCGGACGACACGCTGTTCGAGGATGCCTCGCTGAGCAAGCCGGTGTTCGCCTACCTGGTGCTGCAGCTGGCGGATCGGGGCGTGATCGATCTGGATGCGCCATTGGTGCGCTATCGCCGGATGGACTACCTGGCCGACCATCCGTGGGTGGATCTGGTCACGGCACGCGACGTGCTGCGCCATTCCACCGGCCTGCCGAACTGGCGCAAGGACCCGGCGCACGAAACACTCGTGCCGGCGGTGAAGCCGGGCACGCGGATCGACTATTCCGGCGAGGCGATCTTCTGGCTGCAGCTGGTGGTGGAGACGCTGACCGGCGAGAGCCTGGATGAATCCATGCAGCGCCTGCTGTTCGGACCGGCCGGCATGCGCGACAGCAGCTACACGTGGAGCCGGCAGCTCGCCGCACGTTCGGTGTACGGCCATCGTGCGCTCGATGACGATGACCCCGGCATGCCACCGCAGATGCTGCGCGACACCTGGAACGCCGCGCAGACCATCGCCGATCGGTGGAACAAGCCGCTCTCCGCGTGGCGCTACGAACACGCAGTGCGCGCCCTGCCCGAGGTGCAGGCGATCACGCCGAAGGGGCTGGTGAACTGGCCCGGCGACCTCCTCGCCAACGCCGCGGCCAGCCTACGCACCACGCCCACCGATTACGCCCGCTTCATGGCGCTGATGGTGCGCGTGCGGCGCGAGCCCTGGCAGATCACCGAGACCATGCGCACCGCGATGCTGACCCGGCAGATCGACGTGCCCGGTCGCTGGACCGACAAGGGCTTGGGCTGGAACCTGGAAGCCACCCCGCGCGGCCCGGTGTTCTACCACTCCGGCAGCAACGGCGGCATCTTCAAGAACTTCGCGCTGGGCGACGCCCGCGGCCAGCGCGCGCTGGTGGCACTGACCAACGGCGGCAGCGGCAACGTGCTGTACCGGCGCGTGGTGCGCGCGGCCACCGGGCACGACCTGCTGGCGTTCGACCTGTAGGGGCGGCCGTCGGCCCATGCGGACCAGCGATGTGCTAAACAGCCATCCTCACCGCACCGGAGACGCTGCCATGACCTTCCCCCGTTCGTTCCGTCGTTCGTCCCTCCGTGGCCTTGGCGTGATCGCCGGCGCCTTGGTCTTGTCCGCCTGCGTCAGCACGCCGGGCCCGCAGGTCACCGGCGACGGCCGGTGCAGCGATGCGACGCTGGGGTGGGCGGTCGGGCAGCCGGCGGACGAAGCCACGCTCAAGCGCCTGTCGCGCGAGAGCGGTGCGGGACTGGTGAATCCGATCGCGCCGTCCACCGCTGTCAGGCACGACACGCGGACCGACCGCCTGCGCGTGTACATCGACGCGCAGAACCGCATCACCGCCGCCCGCTGCGAATAATCCACCGACGCCCGCATGCGCCACGACCACATCCTGACCCTCTCCTGCCCGGACACCACCGGCATCGTCTACCGCGTCACCGGCCTGCTGTACGAGTCGGGCTGCAACATCCTGGACGCACAGCAGTTCGGCGACGAGGAGTCGGGGCGGTTCTTCCTGCGCGTGCATTTCGACGTGCCGGGCGCGACCGAGATCGACGTGCTGCACGAAGGCTTCGCCTCGCTGGCGGCGATGTTCGGCATGGACTGGCGCATCCACGACGCCCGCCGCAAGGCCCGGCTGATGGTGCTGGTCAGCAAGCAGGGCCATTGCCTCAACGACCTGCTGTTCCGCGTGCACAGCCGGCAGCTGCCGGTGGAGATCGCGTGCATCGCCTCCAACCATGCCGACTTCGCGCCGCTGGCGCAGTCCTACGGCGTGGCCTTCCACCACCTGCCGGTGACGGCCGACCACCGCGCCGCGCAGGAACGGCAGATCGTCGACCTGGTGGAACGCGAGCAGATCGACCTGGTGGTGCTGGCGCGCTACATGCAGATCCTCTCGCCCGCGCTGTGCGATGCGCTGGCCGGCCGCGCCATCAACATCCACCACAGCTTCCTGCCCAGCTTCAAGGGCGCCAAGCCCTACCACCAGGCGCACCAGCGCGGGGTCAAGATCATCGGCGCCACCGCGCACTACGTGACCCGCGACCTGGACGAAGGCCCGATCATCGAACAGGACGTCGCCCGCGTGGACCACGCGATGACGCCGAAGGAACTGGTGCGCATGGGCAGCGACATCGAATCGCTGGTGCTGGCGCGCGCTGTGCGCCGCCATGTGGAGCACCGCATCCTGTTGAACGGGCACCGGACGGTGGTGTTCCGCTGAGCGCAGTGGCAGCTTCCTGTGGGAGCGACGTAAGTCGCGAGCTCTTCCTCTGGCAACACCAAAAGCCCGCGACTTACGTCGCTCCCACAACCGGCTGTCCCGACATTCCTGCTCAGGCCCCCACGCGCCGCCGCAACCCCACCAGCACCGCGTACACCACCGCCAGCACCACGACGGCCACGCCGATCGCCGTCCATTCGCGCGTGCTCAGCGTGGTGAGGATAGCGACCATGCCGGCGACCGCCAGTCCCGGCACCAGCGGACCGCCGCGCAGCACGAACGGTGCACCGCGTTCACGCAGGTCGGTACGCTGCGCCCGCCATGCGGCGATGCAGACCATCACGTAGACCAGGCAGACGGCGCCACCGGAGATCAGCACCAGCGCCTCGAAGTTGCCCAGCACCGCCAGCACGCAGGCGATGCCGGCATGCGTGGCCAGTGCCAGCAGCGGCACGCGGTGGGTGGCGCTGACCCGGCCGAAGGCCTGCGGCAGGTAACCATCGCGGCCCAGCGCGAACAGCAGCCGCGACGAGCCCAGCAGGTTGCCGAGCAGGAAGCCGGCCATCGACACGCAGGCGGTCACCAGCAGGGCGATGCGCGCCGGATCCCACAGCTTCCCTGCCGCCTCGGCGATCGGCACGCTGCTGCTCGCCAGCGCCGGCCCCAGCACGCCCTGGCAGACGATCTGCAGGCCCAGGTACAGCAGCACCACCAGCAGGATCGCGCTCAGTGCCGCGCGCGGCACGCTGCGCGACGGATCGCGTACTTCGCCGCCGGGAATCAGCGCCGTTTCCACGCCCGAGTAGGCGAATACCACCATCACCATCGCCGCGCCCAAGGCCGTCCACGACGGCACGTCGGCGAACGCGAAGCTGATCTGCGTGGTATCGACGAACGCCAGGCCCACGACCACCAGCAGGAACAGCGGCACCAGCTTCAACGTGGCCAGCGCCATCACCGCGCGTGCGCCCAGCTTCACGCCGAAGGCGTTGAGTGCGTAGATCGCCGCGTACACGCCCAGCAGCAACAGCGCGCGCGGCAGCGGCGCATCGAAGGGGGGCCACAGGCTGGCGACCTGCAGCGACAGCGCGGCAGCGACGCCGGCACTGGACGCCACGTTGCAGATCCACATCAACGCGCCGGCCAGGAAGCCCGGCAGCGTGCCGAACACCGCGCTGACATAGGTGTACGGCCCGCCGGTCGCGGAAGCGCGGCTGCCGATGGCGGCGAAGCACAGCGCCACCGGCACCATCACCAGCGCGCCGGCCAGCAACGCCAGCGGTGCGGCCGCACCGACCTGCGCCGACAGCGCGGCCGGCATCTTGAAGATGCCGCCGCCGACGATGATGTTGATGACCGCCGCCGCCAGCGCCAGGCTGCCGACCGCGCGCAGCAAGGCAGCATCGCCCTGCAGCGGGCGTTGAGGAACAGGATCGGCGTCGCGGGTCATGGGCATGCGGGGTGGTCGGCGGCCTGCGAGCCTGCCACGCGTGCACGGCGAATGCGAGCCGCGCGCCCGCATGCGCTCATGGCGATTCGCCATTGGACGCCCGCGCCGACCGGGCTAGCATCGGGCTCCGCCCACGCTGCGTCCCCTGCCATGTCCCACTGCCACCGACGTTCCCTGCAGGCGGCCTGCCTGCTCGCGCTTTCCACGCTGCTGCCGCTGCCGGGCCATGCCGCGGAGTCCACCGCCGTTGCCGCGCTTGAGCAGGCGCAGCCGAAACTCGTGCAGTGGCGCCGCGACCTCCACCAGCACCCCGAACTCGGCGAGCAGGAGACGCGCACGGCGAAGCTCGTCGCCGATCATCTGCGCGCGCTCGGCCTGACGGTGCGCACCGGCATCGGCAAGACCGGCGTGGTCGCCGTGTTGAAGGGCGCAAAGTCGGGCCCGCGCATCGCGCTGCGTGCCGACATGGATGCGCTGCCGGTCACCGAGCAGACCGGCCTGCCGTTCGCGTCCACGGTGAAGGCCGAGTACCGCGGCCAGCCCGTAGGCGTGATGCATGCCTGCGGCCACGATGCGCACGTCGCGATCCTGATGGGCGTGGCGCAGGCGCTGGTCGCGGCGAAGGACGAGCTGGCCGGCGAAGTGATGTTCGTGTTCCAGCCGGCCGAAGAGGGCCCGCCGGTCGCGGGCGAGGTCTTCGGCGCGGCGCTGATGCTGCAGGAAGGCGTGTTCAAGGACTTCACCCCCGATGCCGTGTTCGGTCTGCATGTGTGGGCCGGCCTGCCGGTGGGCAGCTTGGGATATCGCAGCGGCCCGCTGATGGCGGCAGCGGACGAATGGTCGCTGACCGTGCGCGGCAAGCAGACGCACGGCTCGCGCCCCTGGGACGGCGTGGACCCGATCACACTGGGCGCGCAGATCCTGCTGGGCACGCAGAGCATGATCGCGCGCCAGGTCAACATCGCCACCAGCCCGGTGGTGCTGACGGCCGGCCAGTTCCAGGCCGGCGTGCGCTTCAACATCATCCCGGACGAGGCGAAGCTGGTCGGCACGCTGCGCACCTTCGATTCGGCCGTGCGCGAAGACGTGATCGCCCGCTTCCGCCGCATCGCCACCGACTACGCCCACGCCAGCGAAGGCACCGCGGAACTGCAGGTGGTCAACAACGCACCGGCCACGATCAACCAGCCCGCCCTGACGCAGCGCGTGCGGCCGTCGCTGGAGAAAGCCGTCGGCGCGGCGAACGTGGTGGAGATGCCGCTGGTGACGGTGGCGGAGGATTTCTCCCAGTTCGCCAACACTGTGCCGGGCTTCTATTTCTTCGTCGGCTCCACGTCGAAGGGCATCGATCCGGCCACCGCACCGATCAACCACTCGCCACAGTTCCTGCTCGACGAACAGGCGCTGGAAACCGGTAGCAGGGCGATGCTGCAGGTGGCGCTGGATTATCTGGGTACCCCGCGATAAACCCGGAGTGCCCTCTCCCTGCGCAGCGGGGAGAGCAACTGTCTTGATTCAGGCTGTTTGGGAGGCGTTGAGATGGTCCCGCATGCGGGCGTTGAGGATGACCAGCAGTTTGCGCATGGATGCCACCAGGGCCACCT
>NZ_JAKZBW010000047.1:0-16569 GCF_022539275.1 Pseudoxanthomonas sp. LH2527
CCCCGTTCTTCAAGGGTTACCGTCCGCAGTTCTACTTCCGCACGACCGACATCACCGGCGCGGTGACGCTGCCGGAAGGCGTGGAGATGGTCATGCCGGGCGACAACATCAAGATGGTGGTGACGCTGATCAACCCGGTGGCGATGGACGAAGGCCTGCGTTTCGCGATCCGCGAAGGCGGCCGTACCGTCGGCGCCGGCGTGGTGGCCAAGATCATCAAGTGACGTCCTGACCCGGGCGGGCATTGCCCGCCCGGCTTTGTCAGGCCGTCATCCCCGCGAAGGCGGGGATCCAGCGGCCTGATGAAGCGACAAGGGCGGACCGGAACCTCGGTCCGCCTTCGCCGTCTAAGGGAAGGTTGTAGTTTATCGATACGCCAGTAGCTCAATTGGCAGAGCAGCGGTCTCCAAAACCGCAGGTTGGGGGTTCGAGTCCCTCCTGGCGTGCCACTTCCTTCCCCGCGGAGTCCGGAATCCCGGTACTCCTCCAGAGCTAAAGAGCGACAACTGACTTGAACAGCAAGGTCGAACAATCCAAAGCCGCCACGCCCGCGGGCGACATCGCCAAGTACGTCCTGGCGCTGGCGCTGGTCGTCGGTGGTCTGGTGGCATGGTGGTGGTTCAACGGCCAATGGGCCACGCCGGTGCGTGCGCTGGCGGTGGTGGCGGGGCTGGTGCTGGGCGCGCTGGTGTTCCTGCAGACCGGCAAGGGTCGCGACACCCGCGAGTTCCTGTCCGAGTCCCGTTTCGAGCTGCGCAAGGTCGTGTGGCCGACCCGCGAGGAGGCGACCCGTACGACGTGGGTCGTCGTCATCGTGGTGATCATTCTCAGCCTGATCCTGGCCGCCTTCGATTTCGGCATCCAGAAGGCGATCGAGCTGTTCCTGAATTTTGGTCGTTGAGGAGAGAGCCGCAGTGAAGCGTTGGTACGTCGTCCATGCCTATTCGGGCTTCGAGAAGTCGGTGGCCCAGGCCCTGCGCGACCGCATCGTCCGCGATGGCATGCAGGAGAAGTTCGGCGACGTCCTCGTCCCGACCGAAGAGGTCGTGGAGATGCGCTCCGGCCAGAAGCGCCGTTCCGAGCGCAAGTTCTTCCCCGGTTACGTGCTGGTCCAGATCGAGACCCACGACGAGGCCGGCATCCCGCGCATGGACAACGAGAGCTGGCACCTGGTGAAGGACACCTCCAAGGTGCTCGGTTTCATCGGTGGTACCGCCGACCGTCCGCTGCCGATCCGCGACGAAGAGGCGGCTGCCATCCTGGATCGCGTCCAGGAAGGCGTCGAGAAGCCCAAGCCCAAGGTGCTGTTCGAGCCGGGTGAAATGGTCCGCGTCACCGATGGTCCGTTCAACGACTTCAACGGCGTGGTCGAGGAAGTCAATTACGAGAAGAGCCGCCTGCGCGTTGCAGTGCTGATCTTCGGCCGCTCCACCCCGGTGGAGCTGGAATTCGGGCAGGTCGAGAAGGCCTGATCCGGGCGGCCCGGCGCATTCAGCCGGGTCCGTGAAACCCTGATATACTGCGCGGCTCCCTGACGGCGATGCCGGGCAGGAGCCATGGCCGCCTTCGGGTGGCCATTGGTGCGTTCAAGAAAACGCGATGTCGGGACGCGTGATTTTCCCGGTCCGATGGGGAGCCTGAAACCCAGGCGCTAGCACCCGGAGAGTACTCACATGGCAAAGAAAGTTGTCGGTTACATCAAGCTGCAGGTGAAGGCCGGCCAGGCCAACCCCTCGCCGCCGGTCGGTCCTGCGCTGGGTCAGCGCGGCCTGAACATCATGGAATTCTGCAAGGCTTTCAACGCCGCCACGCAGAAGCTGGAGCCGGGCCTGCCGATTCCGGTGGTCATCACGGCCTATTCCGACCGTACCTTCACCTTCATCACGAAGACGCCGCCGGCGTCGATCCTGCTGAAGAAGGCCGTCGGCATCACGTCCGGCTCCAAGCGCCCGAACACCGAGAAGGTGGGCAAGGTCACCCGCAAGCAGCTCGAAGACATCGCCAAGGCGAAGGAACCCGACCTGACCGCGGCCGACCTGGACGCAGCGGTGCGCACGATCGCGGGTTCGGCCCGCTCCATGGGCCTGACGGTAGAGGGTTAAGAAATGGCACAGAACAAGCGACAGAAGGCCATCCTGGCCGCCGTGACCCCCGGCAAGGCGTACGCCATTGACGAGGCCCTGAAGATCATCAAGACCGCGGTCAAGTCCAAGTTCGTCGAGTCCGTCGACGTGGCCGTGCGCCTCGGCGTGGATGCCAAGAAGTCCGACCAGCAGGTGCGCGGTTCCACCGTGCTGCCCGCCGGCACCGGCAAGTCGGTCCGCGTGGCGGTGTTCGCCCCGGCCGGCGCCAAGGCCGACGAAGCGGCCGCCGCAGGCGCCGAAGCCGTCGGCATGGACGACCTGGCCGAGAAGATGCTGGCCGGCGACATCAACTACGACGTGGTCATCGCCACGCCGGACGCGATGCGTGTGGTCGGCAAGCTGGGTACGGTGCTTGGCCCGCGTGGCCTGATGCCCAACCCGAAGGTTGGCACCGTGTCGCCGAACCCGGCCGAGGCGGTCAAGAGCGCCAAGTCGGGCCAGGTGCGCTACCGCACCGACAAGGCCGGCATCATCCACTGCACCATCGGCAAGGCCAGCTTCGAGGACGAAGCGCTGAAGTCGAACCTGCAGGCCCTGCTGATCGACCTGGTGAAGGCCAAGCCGGCCACCTCCAAGGGTCAGTACCTGCAGAAGATTTCGGTCAGCTCGACCATGGGCCCCGGCGTCACCGTCGACCAGTCCTCGCTGTCCCTGAAATAAGCAACAAACAGGAGTGAGGGGAGAGGAGTGAGAAACGAGTAGAAGCGGCACTGCCAAGGCCCGCTCGTTTTTCTTCCTCACCACTCGTTCCCAGCCTTTTGAGGGCAGTCGCCCAGGCCGGTTTCCGGCGCAGGCGACAGCCGTCAAAGACCGCAGGTGCGGTCAGCGCGCAACGACGACGGGCACGGAGGCTCGTGTTGGCAGGGAATCGCCGTCGTGGCTAGCGGGATCGCTTAATCCACCCCCGCAAGGGAGTGAACCTGCGCAGATGGTGCCGCCTTCTGGAAGTTTTCTGGTGCTGGCCGCAAGGCCGGCCAGTCAGACAGGCCACCGACGGGACCGCAAGTCCCCGGCATCCAGGATGGACGCCGTCCAGGACCGCGAGCGGCAGGAGCCGCAAGCGGAGTCAATTAGTGAGGAGTGTATGGCTCTCAATCTGTCCCAGAAGCAAGAAGTAGTCGCCGAACTGGCAGACGTCGCCGCCAAGGCGCACTCCCTGGTCGCTGCCGAATACGCAGGCACCTCGGTCACCCAGATGACCGCGATGCGCAAGAAGGCCCGCGAAACCGGCGTGTACTTGAAAGTTGTCAAGAACACGCTGGCCGTGCGTGCCGTCGCCGGTACCGAGTTCGAGGTTGTCCAGGACAAGCTCGTCGGTCCGCTGCTGTATGCGTTTTCGACCGAGGAGCCCGGCGCTGCCGGTCGCCTGATCAAGGAATTCGCCAAGGGCAACGACAAGCTGCTGCCGAAGGTCGTCTCCGTGGGTGGCCAGCTGTATCCGGCCAGCCATGTGGACGTGCTGGCATCGCTGCCGACCCGCGATCAGGCGCTGGCCATGTTGGCCCGCGTGCTGGCCGAACCTGCGTCCATGTTCGCCCGCGCCGTCAAGGCCGTGGCCGACAAGCAGGGTGGTGGTGAAGCGCCGGCGGAAGCCGCTGCCGAAGCCCCGGCCGAAGCCTGAGTTCGACGTCTTTACGGTTCTACGAACCCTAATCCCAGATAATTTCCAAAGGTAAACACAATGTCCCTTTCCAACGAACAGATCGTCGACGCCATTGCCGGCAAGACCCTGATGGAAGTGATGGAGCTGGTCAAGGCCATCGAAGAGAAGTTCGGCGTCTCCGCCGCCGCCCCGGTCGCCGCTGCTGCCGGTCCGGCCGCCGCTGCCGCCCCGGTCGAAGAGCAGACCGAGTTCACCATCGTCCTGAAGGACGCCGGTGCCAAGAAGGTCGACGTCATCAAGGCTGTCCGCGCCATCACCGGCCTGGGCCTGAAGGAAGCCAAGGACCTCACCGAAGCCGGTGGCGTGCTGAAGGAAGGCATCTCGAAGGAAGACGCCGACAAGTTCAAGAAGGACCTCGAAGCCGCTGGTGCGAGCGTCGAAGTCAAGTAAGTCGTATCCGTCGCCGGTCCACTCAGGCGACAACCCGAGGCCGGGGGCGAAAGCCCCTGGCCTTCGGTCGTTTCAACGGGAAGAGGGAATAGGGAATAGGGAATCGCAAGAGCGCAACGTCGTCGTCCGCTCGCCAGCGATTCTCCATTCCCTATTCCCGATTCCCGCCCAAACGAGTTTGTAGTTGGAAGTAGCGGCAGAAGGCGTGCTGGTGCCGGCAATACCAGCGACTTCCAACTGGAAATTCCCCCGTTCGAAAGAATGTCACCCGTGTGGTCGCGGACGCGCGCCCCACGCCGCCAGAGGCACAGTCACATGACGACATATTCGTTCACCGAAAAGAAGCGCATCCGCAAGGATTTCGGCAAGCAGCGGTCGATCCTCGAGGTCCCGTTCCTGCTCGCCATCCAGGTCGATTCCTACCGTGAGTTCCTGCAGGAGCACACCGACGCCGCCAAGCGCGAAGACCGTGGCCTGCATGCCGCGCTGAAGTCGGTCTTCCCGATCGCCAGCTACAGCGGCAACGCCGCGCTGGAATACGTCGGCTACAAGCTCGGCGAGCCCGTGTTCGACGAGCGCGAGTGCCGCAACCGTGGCCTGAGCTACGGTGCTCCGCTGCGCGTGACCGTGCGCCTGGTGATCTACGACCGCGAGTCGTCGACCAAGGCCATCAAGTACGTGAAGGAGCAGGAGGTCTACCTGGGCGAGATCCCGCTCATGACCGACAACGGCACCTTCATCGTCAACGGCACCGAGCGCGTCATCGTCTCGCAGCTGCACCGTTCGCCGGGCGTGTTCTTCGACCACGACCGCGGCAAGACGCACAGCTCGGGCAAGCTGCTGTACAGCGCCCGCATCATTCCCTATCGCGGCTCCTGGCTGGACTTCGAGTTCGACCCGAAGGACGCGCTGTTCACCCGTATCGACCGTCGCCGCAAGCTGCCGGTCTCGATCCTGCTGCGCGCGCTGGGCTACAACAACGAAGAAATGCTCAACGAGTTCTTCGACGTCAACACCTTCCACATCCTGCCGGAAGGCGTGCAGCTGGAGCTGGTCGCCGAGCGCCTGCGCGGCGAGACGCTGAACTTCGACCTGGCCGATGGCGACAAGGTCATCGTGGAAGCCGGCAAGCGCATTACCGCGCGCCACGTGAAGCAGCTTGAGCAGTCCGGCATCGCCGCACTGGCCGTGCCGGACGAATACCTGGTCGGCCGCATCCTGTCGCACGACGTGATCGACGCCAACACCGGCGAGCTGCTGGCCGCCGCCAACGACGAGATCACCGACGACCAGCTGGCCAAGTTCCGGAAGGCCGGCGTGGACGCCGTGGGCACGCTGTGGGTCAACGACCTGGATCGCGGCCCGTACCTGTCCAACACCCTGCGCATCGACCCGACCAAGACCCAGCTGGAAGCGCTGGTCGAGATCTACCGCATGATGCGTCCCGGCGAGCCGCCGACCAAGGACGCCGCCCAGAACCTGTTCCACAACCTGTTCTTCACCTTCGAGCGCTACGACCTGTCCAACGTCGGTCGCATGAAGTTCAACCGCCGCGTGGGCCGCAAGGAAACCACCGGCGAAGCCGTGCTGTACGACAAGAAGTACTTCGGCGCGCGCAATGACGAAGAGGCCAAGCGCCTGGTCGCCAGCCTGGGCGAGACCTCGGACATCCTGGACGTCATCAAGGTCCTGACCGAGATCCGCAATGGCCGCGGCACCGTGGACGACATCGACCACCTGGGCAACCGCCGCGTGCGTTCGGTCGGCGAAATGGCCGAGAACGTGTTCCGCGTGGGCCTGGTCCGCGTCGAGCGCGCGGTGAAGGAGCGCCTGTCGATGGCCGAGTCCGAAGGCCTGACCCCGCAGGAGCTGATCAACGCCAAGCCGGTGGCCGCCGCGATCAAGGAGTTCTTCGGCTCCTCGCAGCTGTCGCAGTTCATGGACCAGAACAACCCGCTGTCGGAAGTCACCCACAAGCGTCGCGTCTCGGCCCTGGGCCCGGGCGGCCTGACCCGCGAGCGCGCCGGCTTCGAAGTCCGCGACGTGCACCCGACCCATTACGGCCGCGTCTGCACCATCGAGACGCCGGAAGGCCCGAACATCGGCCTGATCAACTCGCTGGCCGTGTACGCGCGCACCAACAGCTACGGCTTCCTCGAGACCCCGTACCGCAAGGTCGTGGACGGCACCATCACCGACGAGATCGAGTACCTGTCGGCGATCGAGGAGAACGAGTACGTCATCGCGCAGGCCAACGCGCTGCATGACGCCAAGAGCCGCCTGACCGAGCAGTTCGTGCCGTGCCGTTACCAGGGCGAATCGCTGCTCAAGCCGCCGGGCGAAGTGGACTACATGGACGTCTCGCCCATGCAGACCGTGTCGGTCGCGGCGGCGCTGGTGCCGTTCCTTGAGCACGATGACGCCAACCGCGCACTGATGGGCGCCAACATGCAGCGCCAGGCCGTGCCGACGCTGCGTGCGCAGAAGCCGCTGGTCGGTACCGGCATCGAGCGCGCCGTGGCGCGCGACTCCGGCGTGACCGTCAACGCCCGCCGTGGCGGCGTGGTCGAGCAGATCGACGCCGGCCGCATCGTGGTGAAGGTCAACGAGGTCGAGATCTCCGGCGAAACCGATGCCGGCGTCGACATCTACTCGCTGATCAAGTACACGCGCTCCAACCAGAACACCTGCATCAACCAGCGTCCGCTGGTGAACGTGGGCGACGTGGTCGCGCGCGGCGACGTGCTGGCCGACGGTCCCTCGACCGACATCGGCGAGCTGGCGCTGGGCCAGAACATGCTGATCGCGTTCATGCCGTGGAACGGCTACAACTTCGAAGACTCCATCCTGCTCTCCGAGCGCGTGGTGGAAGAGGATCGCTACACCACGATCCACATCGAAGAGCTGACCTGCGTCGCGCGCGACACCAAGCTGGGTCCGGAGGAAATCTCCGCCGACATCCCGAACGTCTCCGAGCAGGCGCTGAACCGCCTCGACGAGAGCGGCGTCGTGTACATCGGCGCCGAAGTGCGCGCCGGCGACATCATGGTCGGCAAGGTCACGCCGAAGGGCGAGAGCCAGCTGACCCCGGAAGAGAAGCTGCTGCGCGCGATCTTCGGCGAGAAGGCCTCCGACGTGAAGGACAGCTCGCTGCGCGTGCCGCCGGGCATGGACGGCACCGTCATCGACGTGCAGGTCTTCACCCGCGATGGCATCGAGAAGGACAAGCGCGCGCGCCAGATCGAGGAAAACGAGATCAAGCGCGTCAAGAAGGACTTCGACGACCAGTTCCGTATCCTCGAAGGCGCCATCTACGCCCGCCTGCGCTCGCAGCTGGTCGGCAAGGTCGCCAACGGCGGTCCGGGCGCGCTGAAGAAGGGCGACGCCATCACCGACGCCTACCTCGACAGCCTGAAGAAGGCCGAGTGGTTCACCCTGCGCATGAAGGACGATGATGCGTCCGACGCCATCGAGCGCGCCCAGATGCAGATCCAGGCGCACGAGAAGGAATTCGAGCGTCGCTTCGCCGACAAGCGCGGCAAGATCACCGCCGGCGACGACCTCGCCCCGGGCGTGCTGAAGATGGTCAAGGTCTATCTGGCCGTGAAGCGCCGCATCCAGCCGGGCGACAAGATGGCCGGCCGCCACGGCAACAAGGGTGTCGTCTCGACGATCGTGCCGGTCGAGGACATGCCCTACATGGCCACGGGCGAGACCGTCGACATCGTGCTGAACCCGCTGGGCGTGCCGTCGCGCATGAACATCGGCCAGGTGCTGGAAGTGCACCTGGGCTGGGCCGCCAAGGGACTGGGTCGCAAGATCCAGAACATGCTGGAAGCCCAGGCCAAGGTCGCCGACCTGCGCAAGTTCCTGACCCAGATCTACAACCACGACCAGAAGCTGGGCGAGGACCGCGTGGACCTGGACCAGTTCAGCGATGCCGAACTGATCGCGCTGGCCAAGAACCTGACCGACGGCGTGCCGATGGCCACCCCGGTGTTCGACGGTGCGGCGGAAACCGAGATCAAGCACATGCTCGAACTCGCCGACCTGCCGATCAGCGGCCAGACGCAGCTGTACGACGGTCGCACCGGCGAGGCGTTCGATCGCCACACCACGGTCGGCTACATGCACATGCTGAAGCTGAACCACCTGGTCGACGACAAGATGCACGCGCGTTCGACCGGACCGTACTCGCTCGTCACCCAGCAGCCGCTGGGCGGCAAGGCGCAGTTCGGCGGCCAGCGCTTCGGTGAAATGGAAGTCTGGGCGCTGGAAGCCTACGGCGCGGCGCACACCCTGCAGGAAATGCTGACGGTCAAGTCCGACGACGTGCAGGGTCGCAACCAGATGTACAAGAACATCGTCGATGGTGCCCACGAGATGGTCGCGGGCATGCCGGAATCCTTCAACGTGCTGGTGAAGGAAATCCGCTCGCTCGCCATCAACATGGAACTGGAAGACTGACCGCCGTGGCGCGGCGGCACTGACCTGCCGCTGCGCCGTTCGTCCCCGGTCAACCCGCCATCGACAAAGCTTCCTCCTGACGGAGAAACAAAATGAAAGACCTGCTCAACCTCTTCAACCAGCAGCGCCAGACGCTGGACTTCGATGCGATCAAGATCGCGCTGGCCTCGCCGGACCTGATCCGTTCGTGGTCCTTCGGCGAAGTGAAGAAGCCGGAAACCATCAACTACCGTACCTTCAAGCCGGAACGCGACGGCCTGTTCTGCTCGGCCATCTTCGGCCCTATCAAGGACTACGAGTGCCTGTGCGGCAAGTACAAGCGCATGAAGCACCGCGGCGTGGTCTGCGAGAAGTGCGGCACGGAAGTGACGCTGGCCAAGGTGCGCCGCGAGCGCATGGGCCACATCGACCTGGCCAGCCCGGTTGCGCACATCTGGTTCCTCAAGTCGCTGCCCTCGCGCATCGGCCTGATGCTGGACATGACCCTGCGCGACATCGAGCGCGTGCTGTACTTCGAAGCCTATGTCGTCACCGAGCCGGGCCTGACCTCGCTCGAGCGCCGCCAGCTGCTGACCGAAGAGCAGTTCATGCAGGCGCGCCAGGAACACGGCGACGACTTCGACGCCGCCATGGGCGCCGAGGCGGTCTACGACCTGCTGCGCACGATCGACCTGCAGGCCGAGATGGTCAACCTGCGCGAGGACATCGCCAGCACCGGTTCGGAGACCAAGCTCAAGCGCCTCACCAAGCGCATCAAGCTGATGGAAGCGTTCCTGGAGTCGGGCAACCGTCCGGAATGGATGGTCATGACCGTGCTGCCGGTGCTGCCGCCGGACCTGCGTCCGCTGGTCCCGCTGGATGGCGGCCGCTTCGCGACCTCCGACCTCAACGATCTGTACCGCCGCGTCATCAACCGCAACAACCGCCTGCGCCGCCTGCTGGAGCTCAACGCCCCGGACATCATCGTGCGCAACGAAAAGCGCATGCTGCAGGAGTCGGTTGACGCCCTGATGGACAACGGCCGCCGCGGCCGCGCCATCACCGGCACCAACAAGCGCCCGCTGAAGTCGCTGGCCGACATGATCAAGGGCAAGCAGGGCCGCTTCCGCCAGAACCTGCTGGGCAAGCGCGTCGACTACTCGGGCCGTTCGGTCATCGTGGTCGGCCCGACCCTGCGCCTGCACGAGTGCGGCCTGCCGAAGAAGATGGCGCTGGAACTGTTCAAGCCGTTCGTGTTCGCCAAGCTGCAGCGTCGTGGCCTGGCCACCACCATCAAGGCCGCCAAGAAGCTGGTCGAGCGCGAAGAAGCCGACGTCTGGGACATCCTGGAAGAGGTCATCCGCGAGCACCCGGTGCTGCTGAACCGTGCGCCGACGCTGCACCGCCTGGGCATCCAGGCGTTCGAGCCGGTGTTGATCGAAGGCAAGGCCATCCAGCTGCACCCGCTGGTCTGCACCGCGTTCAACGCCGACTTCGACGGTGACCAGATGGCCGTGCACGTGCCGCTGTCGCTGGAAGCGCAGCTGGAAGCGCGCGCGCTGATGATGTCGTCCAACAACATCCTGTCGCCGGCCAACGGCGAGCCGATCATCGTGCCGTCGCAGGACGTCGTGCTGGGCCTGTACTACATGACCCGCGCGCTGGAGAACAAGAAGGGCGAGGGCATGGCCTTCGCCAACATCGCCGAGGTCAAGCGCGCCTACGACAACCGTGCCGTCGAGCTGCACGCCAAAGTCAAGGTCCGCATCAGCGGCACCGTGATCGACGAGGACGGCGGCCGCAGCCAGCAGAGCAGCATCGTGGACACCACGATCGGTCGCGCGCTGCTGGCCGAGATCCTGCCGGAAGGCCTGCCGTTCGCCCTGGTCAATACCGAGTTGAACAAGAAGGCCATCAGCCGCCTGATCAACTCCAGCTACCGCATGCTGGGCCTGAAGGACACGGTCGTGTTCGCCGACAAGCTGATGTACACCGGCTTCGCGTACGCCACGCGCGCCGGCGTGTCCATCGGCATCGACGACATGCTGATCCCGGCCGAGAAGAAGGGCATCCTGGGCGAAGCCGAACAGGAAGTGCTGGAGATCCAGGAGCAGTACCAGAGCGGTCTGGTCACCGCCGGCGAGCGCTACAACAAGGTGGTCGACATCTGGTCGCGCACCAACGAGCGCATCGCCAAGGCGATGATGGACACCATCGGTACCGACAAGGTGCAGAACGCCAAGGGCGAGACCATCAACGAAAAGTCGATGAACTCGCTGTACATCATGGCCGACTCCGGCGCCCGTGGTAGCCAGGCGCAGATCCGCCAGCTGGCCGGCATGCGCGGCCTGATGGCCCGTCCCGACGGTTCGATCATCGAGACGCCCATCAAGGCGAACTTCCGCGAAGGCCTGAACGTGCAGGAGTACTTCAACTCCACCCACGGCGCCCGCAAGGGTCTGGCCGATACCGCGCTGAAGACGGCGAACTCCGGTTACCTGACCCGCCGCCTTGTCGACGTGGCGCAGGACGTGGTGATCACCGAAGTCGACTGCGGTGGCAACGAAGGCCTGACCATGACCCCGATCGTGGAAGGCGGCGACGTGGTCGAGCCGCTGCGCGACCGCGTGCTGGGCCGCATCGTGGCCGAGGACGTGTTCCTGCCGGGCAACGACGAGGATCCGATCGTCACCCGCAACACGCTGCTGGACGAAGCGTGGGTGCAGAAGCTGGAAGATGCCGGCGTGCAGGCCCTGAAGGTGCGTTCCACCATCACCTGCGAATCGACCTTCGGCGTGTGCGCGCACTGCTACGGCCGCGACCTGGCCCGTGGCCACATCGTCAACATCGGCGAAGCGGTCGGCGTCATCGCCGCGCAGTCGATCGGCGAGCCCGGCACCCAGCTGACCATGCGTACGTTCCACATCGGTGGTGCGGCATCGCGTGCGGCGGCGGTGGACAACATCACCGTCAAGACGACCGGCTCGATCAAGTTCAACAACCTCAAGTTCGTCGAACACGCCAACGGCAGCCTGGTCGCGGTCTCGCGCTCGGGCGAACTGTCGGTGCTCGACGGCCACGGTCGCGAGCGCGAGCGCTACAAGCTGCCCTACGGCGCCACCATCAACGTCAAGGACGGCGCCCAGATCACCGCCGGCCAGGCCGTGGCCAACTGGGACCCGCATAACCACCCGATCGTGTCGGAAGTGGCCGGTTTCGTGCGCTTCGTGGACTTCGTCGACGGCGTCACCGTCATCGAGAAGACCGACGACCTGACCGGCCTTGCGTCGCGCGAGATCACCGATCCCAAGCGTCGCGGTTCGCAGGGCAAGGACCTGCGTCCGATCGTCCGCATCGTGGACAAGGACGGCAAGGACCTGAGCATCCCGGGTACCGACCTGCCGGCGCAGTACCTGCTGCCGCCGCGTTCGATCGTCAACCTGCAGGACGGCGCGCCCGTCGGCGTGGGCGACGTGGTCACCAAGGTGCCGCAGGAAGCGTCCAAGACCCGCGACATCACCGGTGGTCTGCCGCGCGTGGCCGATCTGTTCGAAGCCCGCAAGCCGAAGGACCCGGCGATCCTGGCCGAGCGCTCCGGCGTCATCAGCTTCGGCAAGGACACCAAGGGCAAGCAGCGCCTGATCATCAAGGACACCGACGGTTCCGAGCACGAGGAGCTGATCCCGAAGTTCCGCCAGATCATCGTGTTCGAAGGCGAGCACGTGGCCAAGGGCGAAACCATCGTGGACGGCGAGCCGAGCCCGCAGGACATCCTGCGCCTGCTGGGTGTCGAGCCGCTGGCGGCCTACCTGGTCAAGGAAATCCAGGACGTCTACCGCCTGCAGGGCGTGAAGATCAACGACAAGCACATCGAGGTGATCACCCGCCAGATGCTGCGCAAGGTGGAAATCACCGATGCCGGCAACAGCAAGTTCCTGGCAGGCGAGCAGATCGAGAAGCAGCGCTTCATCGAAGAGAACGCCAAGCTGATCGCCCGCAACGAGCTGCCGGCCAAGTACGACCCGGTGCTGCTGGGCATCACCAAGGCGTCGCTGGCGACCGAGTCGTTCATCTCGGCGGCCTCCTTCCAGGAGACCACCCGCGTGCTGACCGAAGCGGCCGTCCGCGGCACCCGTGACAGCCTGCGCGGCCTGAAGGAAAACGTCATCGTGGGTCGCCTGATCCCGGCCGGTACCGGCCTGGCGTACCACAACCAGCGTCGCCGCAACGCCTCCGGTCTGACAGAGGCCGAGGTGAACGCACTGTCGGGCGGCGTCGCCGAGGCGGCTCCGGCCGCCGCGGTCGCCACCACCGACGAAGCCGGCGAGGAGTCCAGCGCCAGCTAAACCGTACGACCTGACGGCCTCCGGGCTGTCCCAGACCACGAAAAGAGGCGCAGGATGCGCCTCGTTTTCGGCCCAGGAAGGGCGGGATCGCAGTCAGTTGGCAGGCACCCACCTCCGTCGCGTTGACGGTCGGGCGGGTTGCCGGCTATACTTTTCCGTCTAGGTGGGCCGTCTTGCGGCCTGCCTTCGTTTTCATGTCAAACAAGGCTCCGGCCTTCACACGAAGAACCCACTATGGCAACCGTCAATCAGCTGGTCCGCAAGCCGCGGCAGGCCCCCACGTACAAGAGCCAGTCGCCCGCGCTGGACAACTGCCCGCAGCGTCGCGGCGTATGCACCCGCGTCTATACGACGACCCCGAAGAAGCCGAACTCGGCCCTTCGCAAGGTCGCCAAGGTGCGCCTGACCAACCAGGAAGAAATCATCAGCTACATCGGCGGTGAAGGTCACAACCTGCAGGAGCACTCCGTGGTGCTCGTGCGTGGCGGTCGCGTGAAGGACCTGCCGGGCGTGCGCTACCACACCGTGCGCGGCTCGCTCGACGCCTCCGGCGTCGCCAAGCGTCGCCAGGGCCGTTCTAAGTACGGCGCCAAGCGTCCCAAGGCTTAAGGAAAAAGAATCATGTCGCGCAAAGGCTCTGCCCCCCAACGTGAAATCCTGCCGGACCCCAAGCACGGCAGCCAGACGATTGCCCGCTTCATCAACATGGTGATGCTGAGCGGCAAGAAGTCGGTCGCCGAGAAGATCGTGTACGGCGCCATGGACGTCATCGGCGAAAAGAACCCCAACGCCCTCGAGCTGGTCGAGAAGGCGCTGGACAACGTGTCCCCGGCGGTCGAAGTGAAGTCGCGCCGCGTCGGCGGCGCCACCTACCAGGTGCCGGTCGAAGTGCGTTCCTCGCGCCGCATGGCGCTGGCGATGCGCTGGCTGATCGAGTCCGCGCGCAAGCGTGGCGAGAACACCATGCCGCGCAAGCTGGCCGCCGAGCTGCTGGACGCCTCCGAGAACCGTGGCGGCGCCATCAAGAAGCGTGAAGAGACCCACCGCATGGCGGAAGCGAACAAGGCGTTCGCGCACTACCGCTGGTAACGGCCTCCGGGCCCTTGCGTGCAAGGGCCTTCGGCACCATCTAGGTGTCCCTGGGGCGCACTCCAGTGTCCCGTCCCGAAGGCCGCCGAAAGGCGGCATTCGGCCATCTAAAGATCGCCCTCCACGGAAGGCCCTGGCATCCCGCCGGCCCTCCATCAGAAAAGAGAGACTGTCGTGGCTCGCACCACTCCCATCGAGCGTTACCGCAATTTCGGCATCATGGCGCACATCGACGCCGGCAAGACCACCACGTCCGAGCGCATCCTGTTCTACACCGGCGTCAGCCACAAGATCGGTGAAGTGCACGACGGCGCCGCGACCATGGACTGGATGGAGCAGGAGCAGGAGCGCGGCATCACCATCACGTCCGCCGCCACCACGGCGTTCTGGACCGGCATGGACAAGTCCCTGCCGCAGCACCGCTTCAACATCATCGATACCCCCGGCCACGTCGACTTCACCATCGAAGTCGAGCGCTCGCTGCGCGTGCTCGACGGCGCGGTGTTCGTGCTGTGCGCCGTCGGCGGCGTGCAGCCGCAGTCCGAGACCGTGTGGCGCCAGGCCAACAAGTACGCCGTGCCGCGCCTCGCGTTCGTCAACAAGATGGACCGCACCGGTGCCGACTTCTTCAAGGTCGTCGACCAGCTGAAGACGCGCCTGGGTGCCTACCCGGTGCCGATGCAGGTGCCGGTCGGTGCTGAAGACGGCTTCGAGGGCGTCATCGACCTGCTGAAGATGAAGTACATCCACTGGGATGTCGCTTCGCAGGGCACCAAGTTCGAATACCGCGATATTCCGGCCGAGCTGGCCGACAAGGCGGCGTCGGATCGCGCCTTCATGGTGGAAGCGGCGGCGGAAGCCAGCGAAGAGCTGATGGACAAGTACCTCAACGAGGGTGACCTGTCCGAAGCCGAGATCATTGCCGGTCTGCGCGAGCGCACCCTGAAGGTCGAAGTGATCCCGGTCTACTGCGGCTCCGCGTTCAAGAACAAGGGCGTGCAGGCCATGCTGGACGGCGTGATCCAGCTGCTGCCGTCGCCGACCGATCGTCCGCCGGTGCAGGGCATCGACGAGAACGAGAAGGAAGACAGCCGCAAGGCGGGCGACAACGAGCCGTTCTCGGCGCTGGCGTTCAAGATCATGACGGATCCGTTCGTGGGTTCGCTGACGTTCTTCCGCGTCTACTCGGGCGTGCTGAACTCCGGCGACGCGGTCTACAACCCGGTCAAGTCGAAGAAGGAGCGCGTGGGCCGCATCCTGCAGATGCACTCCAACCAGCGCGACGAGATCAAGGAAGTGCGCGCCGGCGACATCGCGGCGGCCGTGGGCCTGAAGGACGTCACCACGGGTGACACGCTGTGCTCGCTCGACCACATCATCACGCTGGAGCGCATGGTGTTCCCGGAGCCCGTCATCTCGATGGCGGTGGAGCCGAAGACCAAGTCCGACCAGGAGAAGATGGGTCTGGCCCTGGGCCGTCTGGCGCAGGAAGATCCCTCGTTCCGCGTCAAGACCGACGAGGAATCCGGCCAGACGATCATCTCGGGCATGGGCGAGCTGCATCTGGAAATCCTGGTGGACCGCATGAAGCGCGAGTTCAACGTGGAAGCCAACGTCGGCAAGCCGCAGGTGGCCTACCGCGAAACGATCCGCAAGTCGGTCAAGCAGGACGGCAAGTTCGTGCGCCAGTCGGGCGGTCGCGGCCAGTACGGCCACATCGTCATCGAGATGTCGCCGGTCGAGCGTGGCGTCGGCTTCTCGTACGAGAGCGCCATCGTCGGCGGCGTCGTGCCGAAGGAATACGTGGCGGCGGCAGGCAAGGGCATCGAAGACGCCATGAAGAGCGGTCCGCTGGCCGGCTTCCCGGTGGTCGACATCGCGATCAAGGCGGTCGACGGCTCGTTCCATGACGTCGACTCCAACGAAATGGCGTTCAAGGTCGCCGGCTCGATGGCCTTCAAGGAAGCCTTCAGCAAGGCCCAGCCGGTCCTGCTGGAGCCGATGATGAAGGTCGAGATCGTCACCCCGGAAGACTACCTGGGCGACGTGATGGGCGACGTCAGCCGTCGTCGCGGCATCCTGCAGGGTCAGGACGACAGTCCGTCCGGCAAGGTGATCGCCGCGATGGTGCCGCTGGGCGAAATGTTCGGCTACGCCACCACGCTGCGTTCGATGTCGCAGGGTCGCGCGACGTTCTCGATGGAGTTCGACCACTACGCGGAAGCGCCGGCCAACATCGCCGACGCGGTCGTCAAGAAGAACTAAAAGCCGTGATTGGTGATGCGTGACTCGTGATTCGCAAGAGCACGGGTCCCGCTTCAAGCCAGTCACTAATCACGAATCACGAATACAGAGGTAAAGACAATGGCAAAGGGTAAGTTCGAACGCACCAAGCCCCACGTGAACGTGGGCACGATTGGTCACGTTGACCACGGCAAGACGACGCTGACGGCGGCGCTGACGAAGATCGGCGCGGAGCGTTTCGGTGGCG
>NZ_JAKZBW010000048.1:0-13662 GCF_022539275.1 Pseudoxanthomonas sp. LH2527
GGCGGGGGAGGCGGTGGTGCGGCGGCTACCGCTGCGGGGGCCGGCGCGGCCTCCTGTGTCCTGGCCTGACGCTCCCGCGATCGCATGCGGCTTCCGGTCACGGCAATGGTGTCCAGGGTGCGGCTGTCCTCGGACTTCGCCGCGGCGTCGCGCTGCGCCTCGACGTAGCGGGCGCGCTGTTCCTGCTGCTGCGCGCTGGCGGCGCGCTCTAGCTGCTCTTCTTCCCGCATCGCGCCGCCCAGCACGTCGGCCGCAACCGCGGCGGGAGCCGCGTACGAATCGCTGGCGGCATCGGCGGGAAACGCACGCGGTGCGTCACCTGCCTCACGCGTCGGCGCTTCCGATGCGGGCGCGCTGGCCGGGGCGGGAAGCAGCGCGAACGGACTGCGCTTGGGGGTGGCGTCCTGGCGTGCCGCGGCTTCCGCGTTCTTGCGGGCGGGACCGGGTGCGGTGGCGATGCGTGCGGGGGGCGGAGGCGGCAGTATCTTCGCGGCCGCAGGCGGGGCGACGTCTTCGGCGATGACTGCCAGCGGCGGCGTCTGCGGTGCTGCCGTGTCGGCAACCTCGGCTGCCATCACCGGCGCTTCCTGCAGGGACGCGTCCGCGTGCGCGCTGGCAGACGGCATTTCGCTGGCCACGGGGATTTCGTGCGACGGCCGCAGCTGCCAGGCGACGCCGGCGGCGAGCAGCACCGAGGCGGCCACGCCCATGCCCAGCGGCCAGCGACGACGCGTCGGCGGGACCTGGCCACCGCGTGCCGGCGCCACCTGCACGGCCGCGCGCGCGGCGCCCAGGATGCGTGCATCCAGCTCGGGCGACGGACCGCCATGCGGTCCCAGCCGGGACAGCGACTGCGCCAGCGCGCGCTCTTCGGGGGTCAGGGGCTCGTGGGGCATGCTCATTCGTTCAACCTCGTCCGCAACCGGTCCATCGCATAGCGCAGCCGCGACTTCACGGTTTCCCGGCCCACGCCGGTGATCTCGCCGATCTCCTCCAGGGTCAGTTCCTGCTCCAGCCGCAGCAGCAGCACCTCGCGCTGCTCCGGCGGCAACTCGTCCATGGCCAGCTGCAAGCGCCGCCGCTGCTCGAACTCCGACAGTTGCCGCTCCGGCGTGTCCGGGTCGGGCACGCGCGCGGTGCGCTCGTCCGCATCATGGGGCGCGGCGGGCCGGTGTTTCGATGCGCGCCAGTGGTCGTTGAGGCGATTGTGCGCGATCCGGTACAGCCAGGTCCCGAACGCCGCGTCCGGTTTCCAGCCCTCGCGCGCCGCGATCACGCGCTGCCAGGTGTCCTGGAAGAACTCGTCGGCCAGCGCGGCATCGCGCAGGTGCCGAAGCAGGAACCGGTACAGCGGGCCACGGTGGCGCGCATACAGCTGCTCGAAGGCCGACGCATCGCCGGCGGCATAGGCCAGCATCAGGGTTTCGTCGGCGGGTTCGGCAAGGTCGTTCACCGCCGCCAGCGTAAGCGGTCCCCGTGCGCCCGTGAAGACGGGGCGGGGAAGGTCGGCCACCTCGTTCATCGATCCCCAGCCGCCTGCAGCGGGCACAGGCATGAGGAATCCGGCGGTGGCGAGGGGAGGCGGCACAGGCAGGGCGAACGGCCCAGCGCCCGGGGCGGGGTTGTCCCGGGCGTTTCCGTTCAGGGGGCGGCAGGCGGTATGCTCGCCCGGGGGACTTCCAGACACCACGCACCGACGCGTTCGGGACACAGGCATGCCTACGCCATCGATCAGCGCCGACAACCAGGCCAGCGCGGACGCCTCGCCGGCGGAACGGATTGCGCTGATCCTGTGTGGGCTGCTGCCGGCCGGGTCGGAACTGGCGGTCTGCTGGCGGGACTGGGCCCTGGGCAACGGCAGCGGCGCCACGCCGGGCGCGCCGGCCTCGCTGCGTCGCCTGGCCGAGCATGCGCTCGCCGACGGCGGCGCCGAACACGATGACCACGGACCTCGCGTGCATGCCTGGGACAACGCCGATGGCAATGCCCGCGTCGCGCTGGCCCTGGCGTGTCCGCAGCCGCTGGGCGAAGCCGACGAAGCGTCCTGGGTCCTGCTGGCGCGCACGCTGCTGGTGACGTCGCTCGATGCCTCGCGCGCGCAGGCGCGGGTGGTGTCGCTGGAGAAATCCAAGCGGTTGCAGCAGGCGCTGTACGAGATCGCCGACCTGGCCGGCGCCGACCTGGAAATGCCCGAGATGCTCCGCCGCATCCATGCGGTGGTGAACTCGCTGATGTATGCGGAGAACTGCTACATCGTCCTCTATGACGACCAGCGCCGCAGCGTGCGCTTCCTCTACTTCGCCGACCAGCGCGACCCCTACGTCGCCGAGCCCGAGCGCGAGTTCGGCGAGGAGGAGATGGCCAACAGCATGACCTTCGCGCTGCTGCGCCATGGCCAGCCGCTGCGAGGGCCGTCGGCGGTGATCCGCCAGAAGCTGGGGGTCGTGCGCGATCCTTCGCACGGCCCCGACAGCCTGGACTGGCTGGGCGTGCCGATGCGCCGCGACGACCGCGTCTGCGGCGCCATCGTGGTGCAGAGCTACGACGCGCCGGCGAGCTACGCCGACGAGGACCGCGCGCTGCTGGGCTACGTGGCGCAGCACATCCTCACCGCGCTCGACCGCAAGCACGCGCACGTCGAACTGGAACACCGGGTGGCGGTACGCACGCACGAACTGCAGCGCGCCAACCGCGAGCTGCAGGCCGAGATCATGGAGCGCAAGCGCGCCGAGAAGCTGCAGCGCGCGCTGTTCCGCATCACCGACCTGGCCATCACCTCGGAAAGCCTTGAGCGCTTCTACGCCGACGTGCACGTGGTGGTCGACGAACTGATCAATGCGCGCAACTTCTACATCGCGCTGGTCTCCGACGATGGGGAACAGCTCAACTTCCCGTATTCGATCGACGAACGCGACCCGGTGCGCAAGGCGCGGCGCATGACCAACGGCCTGACCGAGTACGTCATCGCCACCGGCCGCCCGCTGCTGGCCGATCGCGCGGTGATCGGCCAGCTGGCGGACGAGGGCAAGCTGTTGCAGCACGGCCCGCCGGCGTACAGCTGGCTGGGCGTGCCGTTGTTCCGGGGTGACGATGTGGTCGGCACGGTGGTGGTGCAGAGCTATTCCGAAGAAGTGAAGTTCACCCTGCACGACCAGAACCTGCTGACCTTCGTCGCCCACCACATCGGCAACGGCCTGGACCGCCAGCGCGCGCAGGAGCGCCTGCGCAGTGCGCACGCCGACCTCGAGCGGCGGGTGGACGAGCGCACGCGCGAACTCAACGAAGCCAACCACCAATTGCGCTCGCAGATCGGCGAGCGCCTGCGCATCGAGCAGCAGCTCACCCACCAGGCCACGCACGACGCGCTGACCGGGCTGCCCAATCGTCCGCACCTGCTGGATCGTCTGGCCGCGTCCATCGAGCGCGCACGGCATGGCGACGGCCAGGCGTTCGCGGTGCTGTTCCTCGACCTGGACCGCTTCAAGCTGGTCAACGACAGCATGGGCCACGCCGCCGGCGACGAACTGCTGGTGGAAGTCGCGCGCCGCATCACCATGAGCGTGCGCGACGAGGACGTGGTGTCGCGCCTGGGCGGCGACGAGTTCGCGCTGCTGGTCGAGTATGCCGAGGGCGTGGAGAACGTGCGCGACTTCGCCCAGCGCCTGCTCGCGGTGCTGGGTCTGCCGATGTGGGTGGCCGGGCGCGAACTGTTCCCGTCCGCCAGTCTCGGCATCGCGGTCTGGCACCCGCGCTACCGCAACGGCGAGGAACTGCTGCGCGATGCGGATGCGGCGATGTACCGGGCCAAGGAGCAAGGCCGCGACCGCTGCGCGATGTTCGACGAGGCGATGCGCGAAGCGGCCATGCAGAGCCTGGACCTGGAAGCCGACCTGCGCCGCGCGATCAACCATCGCGACTTCCTGCCGTTCTACCAGCCGATCCGCCGCATGGAAGATGGCCGCGTGATCGGTCACGAGGCGCTGCTGCGTTGGCAGCACGAGCGGCGCGGCCTGTTGCTGCCAGCGGAGTTCATCGCCGTGGGCGAGGACAGCGGGTTGATCGAACAGGTCGACTGGCTGCTGTACGAACAGGTGGTGCGCCAGATCGCGCGCGGCGTCGAGGGCTACATCTCGGTCAACGTGTCGCCGCGGCATTTCCGTTCGCCCGATTTCGGCGACCGCCTGCTGGCGATGTTCGAGGCACAGGGCGCCGATCCGTCGCGCCTGCGGCTGGAGATCACCGAAGTCGCGCTGCTCGACGACGCGCCCCGCACGCTGCGCATCCTGCGCACGCTGCGGCAGCACGGCATCCTCGCGCAGCTGGACGACTTCGGCACCGGTTTCTCGGCGCTGTCCTACCTGCACCGCTTCCCGATCTCGGTACTCAAGATCGACCGCAGTTTCGTTTCGGGCCTGGGCAACGAAGCGCGTCCGGAAAGCCTGGCGCTGGTGCGCGCCATCCTGGCGTTGGCCAGCACGCTGGGCATCGAGACGATCGCCGAGGGCGTGGAAACCGAGGAGCAGCGGCAGGCCCTGCTCGACCTGGGGTGCCATCTCGGCCAGGGCTATCTGCTGGGGCGCCCCGCGGCGCAGATGGAAGCGATCGTCGCCGACGTGGCGTGACATGCGGCGCGTGCACCCGCGCCAGCGATCCTCTTGAACAACTCAGCCTTTTTCGTCATTCCCGCGAAAGCGGGAACCCAGTGCCTTTGCTTTGAATGGCCTGACGTCGCTGGATCCCCGCCTTGGCGGGTATGACGGCAGTTATTGAGATCTTCCCTGGCGGATATCGATGACCTCTCCGTAGCGAGGGCGAAGTTGGCCGGATGCGGTGGTCTGGTTCGTCGTCGGCACCACTTTCCAGTTGAGCCAGAAGGGGCCGGAGCAGAGCCGCCGGAACCTCACCGTTGCGGTGTCACCAGCGGGAATCTCGATCTGCTCCAGTGACGAGAGGTAGGCAGGCACGCCGCCATCGTGAACGGGCGCATTGAAGTCTTCGGGCGATGGCGCCGGGAGCGTCCTTTCGGCATTGAAGCTCTCCAGCAGCACCATGACCGGCTGTGGGCGATGATTGACGACTTCGATACTGATTCCGCAACTGATCGCGTGTGCGGATACGGGATACACCAGCACGGCAGCCATCACCAGCGTGCGAAGGATCATGGCGACCAAGCCTCGGTGTTTGGAGTGGGGCGACGGGGGTCCATCCCTGGACCTCCGCCGCATCATGCTCATTCTCCCGCGATGGCCGGCATATCCCGCCGTGCGCTTACCAGTCGCTGCGCCTGATCCACCATGCCGACAAACTCCGCCTTCAGCCCGTACGGGTCGCGCCCCGCCGACGCGCGTGCGGTCCGTGCGACGTCGTCCCAGTTCCAGCCGTCGATGCGCTGGCCGCCACGCAGCAGGTCGGCATAGGCGGCTACCGCACTGGCGAAACGGAAGGCGTCGCTCGGCTGCGTGCTCAGTGCCGCGCGTGCGATCGGCGTCTCGATCAGGCGACTGCTGTCCTGGCCGGGCAACTTGTAGCGCAGGCGAACGTGCGCGATTTCGTTGGTGGACGCGCCGGCGGCGACCTGCTTGCCGCCGTAGCGCAGCGCGGGCAGGCGTTCGGCGCCGCTGCCTACCGGCGTGATCTCGTACAGGGCGGTGACTTCGTGGCCCGCGCCGATGTCGCCGGCGTCGACCTTGTCATTGGCGAAGTCCTCATTGGCCAGTACGCGGTTTTCGTAGCCGATCAGGCGGTACTCGGACACGACGGCGGGATTGAACTCCACCTGGATCTTAACGTCGCGGGCGATGGTCAGCAGGGTGGACTGCATTTCGTCCACCAGCACCTTGCGGCCCTCCTGCAGCGTGTCGATGTAGGCGTGGTTGCCGTCGCCAACGTCGGCCAGCTTCTCGGCCAGCGCATCGTTGTAATTGCCGGTGCCGAAGCCAAGCGTGGTCATTGCGATGCCGGATGCACGCTGGTCGGCCACCATCGTTTCCAGCGCATGCTGGCTGACCGTGCCGACATTGAAGTCGCCATCGGTGGCCAGGATCACGCGGTTCACGCCCTCCTTGACGAACGCCTGCTTCGCCATCGCGTACGCCAGGCGGATGCCGTCACCGCCGTTGGTGCTGCCGCCGGCCTGCAGGCGATCCAGGGCGGCAAGGATCTCGTCGTGCCGATCACCTGGCGTCGGCGGCAGCACCAGACCTGCGGAGCCGGCATACACGACAATGCTGACGCGGTCCCGCGCACGCAGTTGCGGGACGAGCTGGGCGAACGACTGCTTCAGCAGCGGCAGCTTGTCAGGCGACTCCATCGACCCGGAGGTGTCGAGCAGGAACACGAGATTGGCCGGCGGCAGCGTTGCCTTCGGCACGTCATAGCCCTTGATGCCGACCATCAGCAGCTGGCGTTTGGCATTCCACGGCGCGGGGGCGAGTTCGGTGGTGACGTTGAACGGACGGCTGCGGTCGGTGGGCCCGGCGTGACCGTAGCGGAAGTAGTTGATGAACTCCTCGGCGCGCACCGCGTCCGCGGGCGGGCGCTGCCCTTCGCGCAGCATGCGGCGCACGTTGCTGTAGCTGCCGGTATCCACGTCGACGGAAAACGTCGAGACCGGCTCGTCCAGCGTACGGCGCACCGGGTTGTCGTCGCGCTCGGCGTATTTCTCGGTGTTGGCGGGCGCGGCTTGCGGGCTCTGCGGGGCAATGGCGACGTTGGCCGCCCGGTACTCCAGCATCCTCATGGGGGCCGGCGGTGGCGGTGCGGCCGGTGCATTGGCATGTCCGGCCGTGATCGCGGCCTTGGCCTGGTCGCGGCGCAGGCGGGCGCCGGTGACGACGACGCTGTCGAGCGTCGCCTGTTCGCTCCGCACCGCTTCGGCGGCATCGGCGGCGACGTAGGCGTCGGCGGCCGCGGCCTTCTCGGCGTCGCGGGCGTGTTGGGCGGTGGGGCTGGACTGGCAGGCAGCCAGCAGGGCGGTGGCCAGCAGGGTAACGGTCAGACGGTGCGACATGGCGTGACTCCGTGTGTGGGACAGGGAGTCGAACGCGCAGGCCCGGGAAACGGGGTTGAAGGGGGGCGCCATCTCCGGTCGGTGCCCGAATCGTGCGCCGACCTGTCAGTCGATGGCGCCCACGTCCATGCCGTCGTAGGCGGCCAGTCCATGCTCCTCGGCGAAGCGGTACAGCGCCTGGTTGCGCTCATGCAGGCTGTCGGGCGTATGGACTTCGGTCTTCTCGACGTGCAGCCACCACAGGTCCGGGTCCTTGCGGTTGTCCTTGTCTTCCAGGTACAGCGCGATCACGCGGTAACCCTGTTCCTGCAGCAGCGGGGCGACCGCCTCCAGCGGTGCGCGCGTGCCATGGGTGAAGAAGTAGCCCCACACCAGCGGCTTGCGCAGGTCCCAGGTCGTCTCCTGGGCCATGTTGTCGAACATCTCGACCAGTTGTTCGCGGGTGATCATGGGGCGTGCTCCAGACAAGGCGATGTGTGTTCTTGGAAATGGGGATGATGCGAAGACGGTGTGCGAAGCGGAGCTGCATCGATGCCGCTATTCCGCACGCAGCCTCATCCGGCCATCGGCGACCTGCGCTTCCAGCCGATCCCCCGGCTGCACCTGCGCCACCGAGCGCACCAGGGTGCCGTCTTCCCTGGTCACCAGTGCGTAGCCGCGGGCGACGGTCGCCAGCGGGCTGACCGCTTCCAGTGAGCGGGCGAGGGCGCGCAGGCGCAGGGCGTCGCGTTGCAGGGCGTGCGCGACGGCGGCCTGCGGACGCGGGGCGAGGGCGAGCAGGCGCGCGCGCAACTGTTCGAGGCGGCGCTGGGGCGCATGGGCGCGCAGGACGGCGTCGGCGTGGCGCAGGGCGGCGAGGCGGCGCGCGTGCTGGTCGCGCCAGAGTGCGTGCAGCCGTCGCGCGGCGTCTTCCTGGCGGCGGCGGAACATGTCCAGTCGCGCCTGCGGACGCAAGGCGTGCAGCCGCAGGGCGGCGCGGTCGGCGCGCTGCATGGCGTTGCGCAGCCGATGCGCGTGGGTGGTGGCCAGGCGGCGCTGCAACGTCTGCACGCGCGCCAGCAGATCGCGTCGGTCCGGCACCAGCAGCTCGGCCGCGACGGAAGGCGTCGGTGCGCGCAGGTCGGCGGCGAAATCGGCCAGGGTGAAGTCGGTCTCGTGGCCGATGGCGGAGACCACGGGCACCGGCGATGCGGCGATGGCGCGGGCCAGGCGCTCGTCGTTGAACGCCCAGAGGTCTTCCAGCGAACCGCCGCCGCGGGCGACCAGCAGCACGTCGTAACGGCCGCTGCGCGCGGCGCGCTGCAGCATGTCGACGATCTGCGCGGCTGCCGTTTCGCCCTGCACCTGCACCGGCAGCACGTCCACCTCCAGCAAGGGGAAGCGGCGCTGCAGCACGCTGAGCACGTCGCGCACGGCCGCGCCGGTGGGTGAGGTCAGCACGGCGAGGCGCCGCACGTGGGCGGGCAGGGGACGCTTGCGTGCGTCGTCGAACAGGCCTTCTGCGGCAAGCCGGGCCTTCAGCTCCTCGAACGCGCGCCGCAGTGCGCCTTCGCCCGCTTCCTCCAGACTGTCGATCACCAGCTGGTAGTCGCCGCGCGCTTCGTACAGCGTCAGTCGCCCGCGCGCGAGCACGCGCAGGCCCTCGCGCGGCGCGAACTTCAGCCACTGGCTCTTGGGCTTGAACATCGCGCAGCGGACCTGCGCGCGCGCGTCCTTCAGGGTGAAGTACAGATGGCCCGAGGCCGGACGGGTGACGTTGCCCAGCTCGCCTTCCACCCACACCAGCGGGAACGCGCCTTCCAGCAGGTCGCGTGCCAGCGTGTTGAGCTGGGTGGGCGTGAGGATGTCGCGGGCGGTGTCGGTCATGCGGCAAGGATAAACGGTGGCGAGGGCAGGCGCCGCGAACGCCTGCGACAGGTGGTCGCAGTCCGGCTGGCGCGTTCCGTGGTGGAATGGCGCGGTCCCGATGACCGGAATCGTCCGCATGCCCGTGTCCCGCTGGTCCCGCTCCGTCGTGCCGATGCTGCTTGCCGTGCTGGCCGCATGTTCGCCTGCGGGCGCGCCTTCGCCCGATGCCGTCGCGTCGTCGCCCGTCGTGGAGCGGGTGAGCCTGCCGTCGCCCGCCGGTGCCGCGCAGCCCGACCTCGTTTCCACGCCGGACGGGGCCCTGCTGCTGAGCTGGCTGGAGCCGATGGGCGAAGCCGGCCATCGCCTGCGCTTCAGCCGCCGTCCCGCCCAGGTCGCCGACTGGGAAGCGCCGCGCACGATCGCCGAAGGCTCGAAGTGGTTCGTCAACTGGGCCGACACGCCGCACGTGTACGCCTTGCAGGACGGCTCGCTGTGGGCGCACTGGTTGCGCAGCACCGGTCCCTCGCGCATGGACTACGGCATCGACCTGGTGCGCTCCGGCGATGGGGGCGCCACCTGGAGCGCGCCGCAGCGGGTGCATCCCGCCGGCACGCCCGGCGATCACGGCTTCGTGACGTTCTGGCCGCAGTCGCGCGATCAGGTGGGCATCGCCTGGCTGGACAGCCGGCAGAAGGCCGCTGCCGGTGCGCACGCGCACCACGAAGACGGCCATCATGGCGGCGGTGCGCCGATGATGCTGCGCGCCGCGCTGCATGGCGCGGACGCGACGCAGCACGCGGAATGGCCGCTGGATGCGTCCACCTGCGACTGCTGCACCACGTCGTCGGCGATGACCGAACGCGGCGTGGTGGTGGTCTACCGGGGGCGCGGTGAAGGCGAGATCCGCGATACCCGCCTTGTCCGCTTCGATGGCGAACGCTGGACGTCGCCGCGCGACGTGCATGCGGACGGCTGGAGGATCGCCGGCTGCCCGGTCAACGGGCCGGTCGTCGTCGCGGACGGCGCCACAGTCTGGGTCGCCTGGTACACGGAAGCGGATGGCTTGCCGGAATTGCGCGCCGCACGTTCCGACGATGCCGGCGACACGTTCGCCGCGCCGGTCACGCTGGCGAAGGGCACGCAGGTGCTGGGACGGCTGGGGCTGGTGCGCGGCGGCAATCATCTGCTGGTGAGCTGGCTGGAACAGGCGCCGGACGAACGCCAGACACTCGTGCTGGGTCGCTACGACGGCGCATGGCGCCAGACGCAGCGCGTCGATGTCGCCACGTTGTCCGCGCGCGGACGCGCCAGTGGCATTCCGCGCCTGCAATGGAACGAGGATGCGGCCTGGCTCGCGTGGACCGATGTGGCGGGCGAAACACCCGGGCTGCAGGGTGCGCGCGTGCAGTTCCGCTGATGCCAGCGGGTGCGACATTCTGTCGCACCTGACCCGCACCACCGGCACCGCTTAGAATTGCGCCGTGATCCGTTCGCACGCCTTTCTCCGACCGATGCAGCAGCTGGCCTTGCTGGCCGTACTGCTGATGGCCTTTGCGCCGTCGGTGACGCGGTGGGTGAGCACCACCGGGTCGCAGGTGTTGGCCGGCTGGACCGAGTTGTGTACGACCGATGGCATCAAGTGGGTCGACACGCGCGCCGAATCGCCCGTCGCGAAATCGTCGTTCGACACGTCGCCGTCGCCCGCCGGTATGTCGATGGGCGCCGATTGCGCGTACTGCACGCTGTCCGCCGTACTGCCGTTGCTGCTGCTCTGCCTCGCGCTGCTGTTTCCCCGTCTGCCGGGGAACATCGTCGCAAGCGTGCTGGCGCTTCCACCCGCAAGGCGTCTGTGCCTGCGCGGTCTCGGCGGACAAGGACCGCCGATCCTGCTCTGAACCACAAGACCCCTGATTGACCTTGCGGCCCGTGCGCCGCGTCCTTGTGCTTTGGAGTGTCCATGTCCCTGATTTTCCGGGCGACGCCGCATGCGTCGCGCCTGTCCGTGGCGGTTGCCGCGATCCTGTCCCTTCCTCTCGCCGCACGCGCCGCCGACCCCGTCGTGCTGCCCGACGGCACCCGCGCCACCCAGCTCGACACGGTCGAAGTCAAAGGTCATCAAACCGGTCTGGAACAGGCGGCCGGCACCGGCACGCGGCTGTCGCTGAGCCTGATGGAGACGCCGGCCTCGGTCACCGTGATCGACCGCGCCACGCTGGATGCGCGTGGCGTGCGCACCACGCAGGAAGCGCTGGCCGGCATTCCGGGCCTGACGGTCGCGTCGCCGCCCGGCAACGGCAATGCGGTGACGTATCGCGGCTTTTCCGGCAGCCAGATCACCCAGCTGTTCAACGGTATCGACGTGCAGTACGCCAGCATCGCCGCGCGGCCGGTGGACGCGTGGCAGTACGAGCGGGTGGAAGCGATCGGCGGGCCGTCGAGTTTCCTCTATGGTGCTGGCGCGGTTGGCGGCACGATCAACTATGTCACCCGGCTGGCGCGGCTGGATCGCGACGAAGCGGCGCTGCAGGCGTCGTGGGGCTCCTTCAGCGACGGCACGCTGGCGATGGGCGCCAACCTGCGCGTCGGCGGTGAGGATGCGCGCCAGGCGATTCGCGTGGATGCGAGCGCACGCGATGCGGACAGCTGGATCGATGGGCAGCAGCGCGAGGCATCCACGCTGGCGGCGTCGTGGCTGGTGCAACTGGCACCCGTGCTCCGCCACACCCTCGCCGTGGAGGTCCAGCAGGAAGACAGCCATCGCCCGTACTGGGGCACGCCGGTGCGACAGCCGGCGACCGGTCGCCTGTCGGTGCTGCCGCAGACCATCGGCCGCAACTACAACGTCGCCGATGGCTATTACGGGCAGGATGTCCTGTGGGCGCGTTCGCTGCTGGAATGGACGCCGGGCGAGCGCGACACCGTGCGCAACACGGTCTACCACTACGACGCGCTGCGCGATTACCGCAACGTCGAAAGCTACCGCCTGACGGCAGGCAACGACGGCGTGATCCGTTCCGGCACCCTGCTGCAGCGGCATGACCAGCAGGTCTACGGCAACCGGCTGGAATGGACCCACGAGGGCGCACTGTTCGGCCTGCCTACGCAATGGGCGACCGGCCTCGACATCAGTTACAACCGGCAGACACGCTTCCCGCTGTCGCTGTCGGCCACGGTGGACACCGTGCCACTGGATGCGGTGACGCCAGGCCGCTTCCTCGACGTGCCCGGCACGGCAATCCTCTACACGCCGGACCGCACCAACCGGCTGCACACGCAGGCGGTGTACGTGGAGAACCTGACCGAGCTGACGCCGTCGCTGTCGCTGCTGACCGGGCTGCGCCACGACCGCATCGTGCTGGACGTGGTCAACCATCGTGCGGTCAGCGCCACCAATCCGGCGCGGTTCGCGCGCGACTACTCGCCCACCACCGGACGCGCCGCGCTCAACTGGGCCATCACGCCGCAGGCAAGCGTCTATGTGCAGTACAGCACCGCAGCCGATCCGCCGGCCGGCATCCTCAGCACCGCCAATTTCGCCACGCTGCGCGACTTCGACCTGACCACCGGTCCGCAGAGCGAGGTCGGCGCGAAGTTCCAGTCACGCGACGCGCGCCACTTCGCCACGCTGGCCGCGTATCGCATCGTGCGCCGCAACCTGGCCGTCACCGATCCGGCCAATCCCGGGCAGACGCTGCCGGTCGGCCGGCAGTCCGCACGCGGCATCGAAGCCACGTTCGGCTGGCGCCCGCTCGCGTCGCTGAACGTGGAGGGCAATCTGGCCTGGGTGGACGCCACGCTGGACGACTTCTACGAGAACGTCTCTGGTGTGCCGGTCTCGCGCGCCGGCAACCGGCCGACCAACACGCCGTCGCGCGTGGGCAACCTGTGGGTGGACTACGCGTTCGGTCCGCGCTGGTCGGCCGGTGTCGACCTGCGCGGCGTGTCCTCGCGTTACGCCAACGCGGCCAATACGTTGTCGACGGCGGGCTACGCCACCTGGGGCGCGCACGTGAGCTTCAAGTGGAACGGCAGCACCGAGCTGACCCTGCGCGGCCGCAACCTCGGCGACCGCACGCACGTGGTGTACGCGCTGGGCAGCACCATGGTCTATCTCGGCGATCCGCGCAGTTGGGAGCTGGTCCTGCGCAAGACCTTCTGAGGCCGTACGCGGCGATGACGCGGATTTCGGTAAGGTAGCGTCCGGACATCCGGAGAGCTGCTGTCATGCGCGGTCTCGATTTCAGTTCGTGGCAGGGCCTGTTGACCACGCTGGCGGGGCTGGCGCTGATCACGGTGATCGGTGTCGGCATCCGCCTGCTGGTGATGCAGACGGTGCAGGAGCGGCGCGCACGCGAGAACCGCCAGATCAACGAGCGCCTGCGCACGCTGATCGCCGCCTACAAGGTGCTGGGTGGCTCGTTTACCGGCGCACTCGACGTCGATCCCAGGCACCTGCGGGATCTGCGCGCGCAGGCGCGGGAAGCCGGCGACGACACCTTCGATGATGGCAGTGACCGGCCCCGGCGCATCCGCGATGCGGTCGAGGCGGCGCTGTCGGACATCATCCTGCTGGGCACCGACGAACAGGTGCGGCTGGCCGCGCAGGCCGCCGCCGACCTGGCCGCGGGTCGTCCCATCCACACCGATGCGCTGGTGGTGTCGCTGCGCGATTTCATCCGCAGCGTGCTGGACCTGGAACCGATTCCGTCGTCGCTGCCGATTCCCCGCCAGGGGCCGGCGCGACCGGTCGCCTCCAAGGGCAAGGGCGAGGGCGCGAAAGGCGAGGGACGCCAGGGCGGTGGCGG
>NZ_JAKZBW010000049.1:0-10987 GCF_022539275.1 Pseudoxanthomonas sp. LH2527
CAATGACCCAATCGTTGGCAAGGTCACAGGGGTACTCCGTGCCGCAGGATTCGCAGATGTCACGGTTGAGCCCTAACAAATCATTCAAGCCGAACCCGCTTCGCGGGTCGGCTTAATTCCGGTGTTATGCGTGGGTAGGTGTGTTGGTGTTGTCGACTTCGGTGATGCTGCGACTTCCCCTGCACCGTTGGCTTCGGCATTGGTCGGTCGCTGACCTGTCCGCTTCACTCACGCGTCCCGACTTCGCTTCACTCGGCTTCGGACGCATCGCGTTCGCGCCGCTCGGCACAAGGATGGTTTCATGACCTTCGGATTGGCGGCGCTGTCGGCTTCGGTCTTTGCTGGCCTCGACCTGCCCCGAGCTTGCGGACCGTTCTTCCGTGCTCCCCGTTCTCCCGCTCCCGTTGCAGGCCAGCGGCTTCGGGTTTACCTTGGCGCGCATAACAAGTCGTCCAAGCCGAACCCGCTTCGCGGGTCGGCTTAACTCTGGTGTTATGCGTGGGTAGGTGTGTTGGTGTTGTCGACTTCGGTGATTCAGCGACTTCCGCTGCGCCGTTGTCTTCGGCGTTGATCGGTTACTGACCTGTTCGGTTCGCTCTCGCCTTCCGGCTTCGCTTCACTCGGCTTCGGATGCACCGCGTTCGCGCCGCTCGGCACATGGAGGGCTTCATGACGTTCGGATTGGCGGCGCTGTCGGCTTCGGCCTATGCTCGCCTCGACATGCCCCGAGCTTGCGGACTGTTCTTCCGTGCTCCCTGGTCTCCCGGACCCGTTGCGAGCCGCCGGCTTCGGGTTTACCTTGGCGCGCATAACAAGTCGTCCAAGCCGAACCCGCTTCGCGGGTCGGCTTAACTCTGGTGTTAGGCCCCGCACGAGAGATACCTAGCATTCGAGAACCTCAATGGACCCTGATCTGATCCTTGCGCTTATCCTCGGCATCGGCTGCCTCATTGGAGCCGTGATCGTTGTCCGTCGCTTGTGGCTTGCGGCTACAAATCCAGCTGTCGCTTATCACCTTGGTCGCAAGTTTCGTCGCACCGTCGAAAATGCCGCTCACGCCACTGGCCAAGTATCCGGAACTATTGATTGAGCTGCTGACGTTGTTGCCCGCTCATTCCGAGAAGGTCGTGATTCGGTCAAGGATAGAGATGGTGGTCCCGGCAGCGGGGCCTAACAATTCATTCAAGCCGAACCCGCTTCGCGGGTCGGCTTAATTCTGGTGTTATGCGTGGGTAGGTGTGTTGGTGTTGTCGGCTTCGGTGAAGCGGCGACATCGGCTGAGTCGTTGGCTTCGGCGTTGATCGGTCGCTGATGCAACCTGACAGCGGATAGTTCCCCGCTTCGCTTCACTCGGCTTCGGACGCATCACGTTCGCGCCGCTCGGCAAAGGATGGCTACATGGCTTACGGATTGGCGGCGCCTTCGGCTTCGGTCCTTGCTGGCCTCGACCTGCTCCGAGCTTGCGGACCGTTATTCCGTGCTCCCTGGTCTCCGGGACTTGTTGCGGGCCGTTGGCTTCGGGTTTACCGTGGCGCGCATAACAAATCGTCCAAGCCGAACCCGCTTCGCGGGTCGGCTTAACTCTGGTGTTAGCGCCCTATGGTGATTAGTCGTAACCGAGCCATCCTTTCCGGAATCGCCGCCATTCTCGGCGTCGTTGCCATTCAAGCGTTCAATAGCTTTGCTTGCTATGACCATGGCGTTCTCTCTTTCCTGGCAGTCTTGGGCGTCTTTCTGATGGTTCCACTGCTCCCAGCAATAATTTCACTTGCCACGGCAAATCCATTGAGATCAATCGGGGCGTGCCTCCTGTTTGCACCGTGGCTTGTATTTGCCTATTACACTGATTGCGTCCGCCCATATGCCGGCGGCGGCGCATCAATGATCTATGTAGCGGTCCTTTTGTGGGGCACACCGTGTTCAATCATCGGAGCGCTAGTTACCGGCCCTGTCACTCGGATGTTCGGTGTTTCCGTTGGCGGGCGCTAACAATTCATTCAAGCCGAACTTGTCCGCTGGCGCGGCCAAGTCGGCTTAATTCTGGTGTTATGCGTGGGTAGGTGTGTTGGTGTTGTCGGCTTCGGTGAAGCGGCGACATCGGCTGAGTCGTTGGCTTCGGCGTTGATCGGTCGCTGATGCAACCTGACAGCGGATAGTTCCCCGCTTCGCTTCACTCGGCTTCGGACGCATCACGTTCGCGCCGCTCGGCAAAGGATGGCTACATGGCTTACGGATTGGCGGCGCCTTCGGCTTCGGTCCTTGCTGGCCTCGACCTGCTCCGAGCTTGCGGACCGTTATTCCGTGCTCCCTGGTCTCCGGGACTTGTTGCGGGCCGTTGGCTTCGGGTTTACCGTGGTGCGCATAACAAATCGTCCAAGCCGAACCCGCTTCGCGGGTCGGCTTAACTCTGGTGTTAGGGCTCAAGGGGAGGGTCTCGTGATCATCGATATCACTTGCAAGACTGATCGCTTCAACCTTTCCGTAGTCGGGTCTGACTTCATTAACGACTGCTGCTTTGGCGAGGACTTCTCCAAGTGGCTTGTCTCTACTCTCTCGGAGTCCGGCGTCGATGCCGATGTGATCTGTATGGAGGACTTTGGGTGGGCTAATCAGGTTGGCTACCAAAACGTCTCTTACCTTATGTGCGTGTCCGGCAACTCAGACGAGGATCCTAGTCGCCCAAACTACGGCGAGTGGCATGTCATGCTTGAGCGGTCTCGCACGCTCACACAGAAGCTTCTCGGCAAGAACAAGATTTCCGCCAATGACCCAATCGTTGGCAAGGTCACAGGGGTACTCCGTGCCGCAGGATTCGCAGATGTCACGGTTGAGCCCTAACAAATCATTCAAGCCGAACCCGCTTCGCGGGTCGGCTTAATTCTGGTGTTAGGCCTACTGTGAAAGTTCCTACGCAACCAGTGTTCTTACTTCTTCTCGCACTTGGCGGCTGCGCATCTTTTCGTGCTCCAGCCTTGGATGGTATCGCCTGGTCCGGCCAAGATGGTTCACGCTTGGTCGCGGGCCTTCGTACCGCCTCGGATGAGCTCCCCGAGGGCTGGCTATTCAAGGCCCAGCAAAGTGATGCTTCTGGCTCGTTTGCTTACCGCAAGCGTTCTGGCACGTATGACTACTCGGAGCGTGGATACTTCGGCGTAGATGCAAAATGGCGCAGCGAGCCAACTTACGTCGGGCTGCTAAAGGCGGGTGGTGTCTTTTGCGTGGTTAATCCTGAGATGCAAGGCGACGTAACGGGCAACACCGTTACCACCTACCAGGTCTACGACTACTGTGTTCAACTTCATCGCCAGTAGGCCTAACAATTCATTCAAGCCGAACCCGCTTCGCGGGTCGGCTTAATTCTGGTGTTAGGCACCACATGTGGCCACTCGGGACTCTTGATGCGTTGATTCTGGCTCCGGTAGCCGTACTGGCTATTGCAGCCATCCTCATGCCTTCCAATCGCCGTCTGCGTATCGCATCCGTAATTTCCCTGGCAGCAGTCGCCCTTGGGTACACATTGTTCCGGCCATCCCCCCGCGCAGCATTGGCGTACCACGAGAGCATCGGTGGCGCTTGGTCCAAGGAGTGGCTCGCCGGTGTAGAGTCCCTGCTGGCGGTCACTCGGCATCTGCCCACTGTTGTCCTGCTGGCCGCGTTGTTGCTTGCCGTTATTGCGTTACGCTCCAAGTAGTCAGGCATCTTGGGTGGTGCCTAACAATTCATTCAAGCCGACGCCGCTTCGCGGCGCGGCTTAATTCCGGTGTTAGGCCGCTCATGAGCATTGATGCGTTTGACAACATCTTGCTGGAGGACACATTCGTTCTCTCGTGGCACTACGCTTCAGACTCGCTCACATTCAGCGTTCTCGCGAGCCTCTTGCAAAGCCACCCAGAAGCAACGCCACCCGCGAGTGGTGACTGGGCTTGCTATCGCCCCGGCCTCATCCGGTTTTCTAGTGTTTCTTCTGTTAGCGGTCTGCTCCCACAAGCCGCTGTTCCACCCACTCATGACGCTGACGGCAGCCTGGATTACGGCTGCATTGACGAGCTTTCGCTTGTGCGACTAGGCGAGTACCGTATTGCTGGAGAGTTCGGGGTGGTCACGGTTGCCGCAATGGAGGTTTCACTTGTACTTAGCGCCGCGGCCTAACAATTCATTCAAGCCGAACCCGCTTCGCGGGTCGGCTTAACTCAGGTGTTATGCGTGGGTAGGTGTGTTGGTGTTGTCGGCTTCGGTAACGCACTGAGTTCTGTTGTGCGTTTGGCTTCGGCGTTGATCGGCCGCTGACCTGTCCGGCTCGTTCGCACTTTCCGACTTCGCTTCACTCGGCTTCGGATGCACCGCGTTCGCGCCGCTCGGCGCATGGAGGGCTTCATGACTTTTTCTTGGATTGGCGGCGCTGTCGGCTTCGGCCTTTGCTGGCCTCGACCTGTTCCGGTCTTGCGGATGCTTTCTCCGTGCTCCCTGGTCTCCCAGACGTGTTGCGGGCCGCCGGCTTCGGGTTTACCTTGGCGCGCATAACAAGTCGTCCAAGCCGAACCCGCTTCGCGGGTCGGCTTAACTCTGGTGTTAGGCGGCTCATCATGCTCAAGAGGCTACTTGCAGTTCTATTCGGCACAGCAGTTACCCCATCACCAGCACTTGCGGGGCAGTGGATCGAGGGCGGTCTCTACGTCACTCCACAAGAGAACGGCAACTTTGTCCCGCTCAAGATCCTCAAGGTAGATAGCCATGGCGTACACGTCCGCATCTATAGCAATGTATATCCCACGCCACCTGCGCATATCGATGAGAGCTCCTTGTACATGGCAGGGGTGGAAAAGCGAGAGGATGAGCCCTTGGGCATGGGACATCTGCCGATCTCCAGTGAGAGTTTCTCTGGTTGGGACGCCAAGTTTGTTCAGCAGTCCTCAGTCGCCGCAGAGGAGCTAGATGGATATCAGATGTGGCTGGAGGCGGAGGGCGGGTACTTTTAGGTACGCCGCCTAACAATTCATTCAAGCCGAACCCGCTTCGCGGGTCGGCTTAATTCCGGTGTTAGGCCAATGAAGAAGGTTTTCCTCTATCTGATTCGGCTGACCACAGTTCTCATGGCAATGACGGCGATCTTGCTGTCCATACCATCCATTGCTAGCTTGTACTTCCTCTTGTTTAAGGGCGCCCATCCAGGAGACAGTCTCGCACCAGATGCGTTCGTGCTTTCGCTGCATCTTTCGCTTGCCGCTCTTGCAGGCGTCATCGCGTTACTCTGGGGTGCTTATGTGGCTGATCGCTTTGCGGTTTCAAGACTGCGGGCATTGGCCTAACAATTCATTCAAGCCGAACCCGCTTCGCGGGTCGGCTTAATTCCGGTGTTAGGTGCCATGGGGAAGGTTGCCCGCAACTGGATCGAACACACACAGGACTGGCGCAATGAGCCAATGGCTTACTGGGTTCACTTGGAGCTGGACGGTGCCGCATGGCGCGCGTCCGAGTCATACAGCCCGCCGGCTCCCAGGGCCGAGGGTCGCAGCGGCTATCCCGTACTTTGCGTCGAGTCGCAGGGTTTTGTCTTCCGCTTCTCTTCTGCGGCACAGCTTGCGGAGTGTGTAGATGTCCTTGGGCGCAAGCCCCTCCCGACATCGCGTCGTCTATCCGCCATTCGTGGTGGCGGGCACGGCCCCAATAGTCACTGGCTTAGTAGGTTGCCTGGCCATATCAAGTCCCCCAAGATTCGACAACGTGCTGTGGAGGATCTCCACTCAGTGATCTCTGCCATGGCACCTAACAATTCATTCAAGCCGAACCCGCTTCGCGGGTCGGCTTAATTCAGGTGTTAGGCACCACATCATGCATATGTGGCAACTGATTCTCGGAGTGCTAGTGGCGGCGGGCACCGGCTGCAGTAGCGCCGATAGTGGCTGCAGCACTTCATCGGACGCGCAGCTCATACGACTGGCGACCTCCGGAGATTTGTCTGAGGTAAGGCTGCTCGGCCTCAAGGGGGAGACAAACATAGAGGTACTGGTCGGGGTTCGGGGTGGTGACGGCTACATGGCCGAGGCAAAGATAGTTCGCTCCAGTGGAGCCCCACTTCTCGATAGAGCCGCCATGTACGCTGTACGCTATTCCACCTTTGAGCCAGCGTTATGCAATGGCGTTCCGGTTCCGGGCAAAGTCGTTGTTAAGGTGGCACTCCCCTAGGGTGGTGCCTAACAAATCATTCAAGCCGAACCCGCTTCGCGGGTCGGCTTAATTCCGGTGTTAGGGGGCACATGAGAGTTCTTGCGGCGAGCTTGGTTCTCCTACTACTTCCTGGCTGCGCTCATTGGTTCGGCCCCGCTCACGGCGCCTTCTATGCAGTTGGCTCGACCCCGGACACAGACTCTTGCACGCTACACCTGACGGTCGTTGGCTCTAAGAGCCTCCCTAAAGAGTGGGAGGTTAGGGGCAACTTCCGGCAGCGACTTCTTGTTAGTCATTCGCGCAAAGGGCATCGGGTATCTCTCATCTGCAACGGAGCTATGGTCGCAGAGCGATTCTTCAAGTACGGTCTTGACGTGAGTATCGGCGGGGAGCTTGCGGTCAATGGCAGTGCCCCCTAACAATTCATTCAAGCCGAACCCGCTTCGCGGGTCGGCTTAATTCCGGTGTTAGAGCGCACATGACGGACCGCAGCCGCTTGTACAAGTCACCTGATGACTTCTTCGGCCTCGATGGGAGCGTCGTAATGCGTCTTTCCCCAGAAGCAGCAATTGGCGTTTGCGAGCGCGCCGCGTCTGAAGGAGTCGTCATTTCTCGGGTTGAGGGCGGCATCTGGCTTAATCCGGGGTTTGAGTCGCGGCTGGATTGCGTCTGGGACGGTGCGGACCCTCCGCTCGCGCAAGCAGCCGCACATACAAACAACTTACTCGCTCTAGAGTTCATCCAAACTCAAGCAGCGGCGCACTCAGCTTTCATACTTACCGCTCCGTCAATTTCTGGATGGGCGCGCAAAGAGTCAGAGTGTGCGCTCTAACAAATCATTCAAGCCGAACCCGCTTCGCGGGTCGGCTTAATTCCGGTGTTAGGCCGCCATGATGGTCAGAATCGATTGTGTTGGCGATGTGTTGAACAGTGCCAGAGCTGGACACAAGATCAGAGTTGTGGACGACTCCAATGCAACCGGCGGCTTCATCATTTACGAGTGGTGGGACGGATCAAGTGGACCCAATGCAGAGGGAGCTTTTGACTCTTGGGTTCCGGACAAGAATTCTCTGCATCAATTCTTCACAGAAGCGGGTTGGTCCGTCGGTTGGCCGGCCTAACAATTCATTCAAGCCGAACCCGCTTCGCGGGTCGGCTTAATTCCGGTGTTAGGCCGCTATGGAAGCAGTAGATGTCGGAGGCGCCAAACTCTTGCTATCTGCACCAGAGAGTTGGGAGCGAGTGTCCGTGGAGCCATCACTTGATGCTCAGCTATTGGTCTGCATCTACCAGACCCCGGACGGGTTTCGTGTGCAACGCCACTCGCGCGGCAAGATGGAGCCTCAATGGCAAGGGGAGTGGTGGCTTGAGCACGGCGGCGCATCCATCACCGACACTCTGTCGTCCGCTCAGAGATTGGCTGCTAGCTATCTTGGCTCCGCGGCCTAACAATTCATTCAAGCCGACGCCGCTTCGCGGCGCGGCTTAATTCAGGTGTTAGGGCCTATGAGCATTCTCCCAATACTTTCAGCCTTACTCGTATCTTCAGTCACACAGCCATACACCGCGCCCAGCATCTCCCGGCTCGATTCATGTGATTTCTGCGAGAGCGACATTAGCGGTCGCAGCGCCGCTATAAACTTCAAGATGGTTGATGGCAAGATTTATCTTGGTATCACCAGTTTTCTTTCCTGCGGCGCTCAGTTTTCTCAGCCAAAACTTATTGAGTTGAGTGCGTCTGTGACTGTAAACGTTTCAAGCTCAGTAATTCCTCCTGCGCATGCTAGTTGTGACGTAGTCGCGCAGCAGAGTTTAGTCGTAATCGGGCTGCATCCATCCGTCAAGACGATCTACTATCTGCAAGATGGGGTTGTTCTAGGTCACGTGGATAGGCCCTAACAATTCATTCAAGCCGAACCCGCTTCGCGGGTCGGCTTAATTCAGGTGTTAGGCCCCGCATGAAGATTGTCGTTTTCGACCTAGAACAGATCGTCTTGCTTGGCACGGCTGGTTTCGCCACCTTTCTATTCGTTGCCTGGTGGCAGGTCGGCGTCTTCTGGGCGTCTGATACTCCACAGACTTGGCTTCTAGCTCTTGCGCTTGTTGCAGCATTCATCATCGTTGTTGCGACACCTCTTCAACTACTTTGCCGCTTCTCCTCCGCAAGGCTGCTGCCCTACTTCATTGGCGTCGCTTCTGGCCCCATCGGCGTTCTCTTTGCTTTACTGCTCTTCTCGCGGTACCCGGTCGGATTTGAGTGGTACGTGAGCCGGGTTCTTTTCTTCCACATAGTCTTCTCTCTCATAGGCTTGCTGTTCTCTGTCGCCTTCCAGCGCTGGGCGGGGCCTAACAATTCATTCAAGCCGAACCCGCTTCGCGGGTCGGCTTAATTCAGGTGTTAGGGCGCATGAAGGTCCTGCTCACAGCCATAGTTTCCTCAATCGCTGCAATGTTGATTCAGCCCGTCGTGCTGCTTCTATGGTTTGTGCTACCTGCCGTTCTCTCTGGTGCCGATATGGCATGGCTCGATCTCGGCCCCATCTCCTTCTACTCAGTGCTATTTGCAGCCCCCTTCGTGCTCTTAGTCGGCGTTCCGCTTTCTCTCATCCTTTGGCGCATCGGCCGGTTCCGCTGGTGGCCGTTAGCTGCATCGGGCGCACTGGCAGGCGCCCTTTTCGTCGGCTGGGATATTCCCGGTGGGGATCCAGGCTACTCTTCCGGCGGCAACTGGTATGGGCAGCCTGTTCAATTCGTTGTCGCCGGTGTGCCAACACTCTACGGGTGGCTTAGCTACATGCAGTCAATTCTAGCGTTCGCCCTTCATGGGTTTGTCGGTGCCACCACGTTCTATGTCGTGTGGGCTTCCGTGCTGCGCCCTAACAATTCATTCAAGCCGAACCCGCTTCGCGGGTCGGCTTAATTCAGGCGTTAGGCCCCGCACGAAGCTCATCACGAATTGATAGCCAATGAATCAGGTCGAGGCTACAAAAATTGCCATTCGCAAGCGCCTTTTCTTTGAGGCGGCTCAGAGAGGCGCAATTTCCGCAGCTCACGGGTTCCAGTGGTGTCCGCGATGCAATGGTCGCGGAGATCTGTGCGTCGAGCATCAACTTGGTGCTAAACGCTGGGCTGCGTTTGAGTTATGTCCTGACTGCCAAGGCGAGAAAATTATCCCTGCAGGTGGGGCTGACACTCAAACTACTGGCGGGGCCTAACAATTCGTTCAAGCCGACCCCGCATCGTGGCGTCGGCCACGTGCCTGCGCTACGCTAGCACGCGTCCGCCACCCCGCTGCGGGGCGGCTTAACTCAGGCGTTAGGCGCCATGGAGAAGCATCTTCGCATGCGCAAGCTAAGTGATCCCGATTTTCAGCGCACCCTTACCTTGGAGCAGGCGTACCTGCTGCTCATTCAATTTGTCGAGCAATACAATGCTCGCGGCGAGAGCAGTACGCTGGACTTGCTTGGAGACCTGTCCTTGACCATCTGGGGCGATGGCGGTAGCGGCGATCCAGCTCAACTTTCGGACTTCCTGAGTGTTGCAGAGCAGGTTCTAGGGCCGGTCGGCCATGGCGCCTAACAAGTCATTCAAGCCGAACCCGCTTCGCGGGTCGGCTTAATTCTGGTGTTAGGCCGCGGGGGGAAGCATGCGAGACATTGATGCAATCATTGACAAGCTTCGTCTCGCTTACCCAGATATTTCTGCGGAGCAGTTAGCCGTTCTGCACCCTGGCACTGACGACGATGGCCTGTGGGTCTTTCGTCACCCTGCAAGTGCGTTGGATTTCCAGCTAGAGTCCAGTACCGGCGCTTGCCCGCTCCTTGCTGAGAGTTCCGCATCAGCTGATCGGCTTACGGCGGACACTATTGAGCAAGCTGTTGCGTTGGTGGTCGCCGGCCTCGACCTCACGGGCCAGCGGCCTAACAATTCATTCAAGCCGAACCCGCTTCGCGGGTCGGCTTAATTCTGGTGTTATGCGTGGGTAGGTGTGTTGGTGTTGTCGACTTCGGTGATGCTGCGACTTCCCCTGCACCGTTGGCTTCGGCATTGGTCGGTCGCTGACCTGTCCGCTTCACTCACGCGTCCCGACTTCGCTTCACTCGGCTTCGGACGCATCGCGTTCGCGCCGCTCGGCACAAGGATGGTTTCATGACCTTCGGATTGGCGGCGCTGTCGGCTTCGGTCTTTGCTGGCCTCGACCTGCCCCGAGCTTGCGGACCGTTCTTCCGTGCTCCCCGTTCTCCCGCTCCCGTTGCAGGCCAGCGGCTTCGGGTTTACCTTGGCGCGCATAACAAGTCGTCCAAGCCGAACCCGCTTCGCGGGTCGGCTTAACTCTGGTGTTAGGCCGCATAGATGGTTAACCGAAGCTCCATCCTTTCTGTCGACAACCTTGAGGCAATCCGACTGCATCTAGAGTCTGTTGGCTTTGTAGCTGTCCTTCATTGGCACCTTTTTGCTGCAAGCCATCCGACTCCACTAGCTTTCAGTGATTTCGAGGAGTTCGTTAGATACCTGAGTGAGTCAGCCAAGCCCGGCGATGCAATCGATGTGTTCGCGTTCCCAGACGATGGCGTCGGTAAGATCGCGCAAGGAAAGATACCCGAGTCGGATGGCTCGGTCCGTCAGGGCGGCGCTTACTAGTGCGGCCTAACAATTCATTCAAGCCGAACCCGCTTCGCGGGTCGGCTTAATTCTGGTGTTAGGGCTCAAGGGAAGGGTCTCGTGATCATCGATATCACTTGCAAGACTGATCGCTTCAACCTTTCCGTAGTCGGGTCTGACTTCATTAACGACTGCTGCTTTGGCGAGGACTTCTCCAAGT